>NZ_JACDUL010000002.1:0-300000 GCF_013760955.1 Methanococcus maripaludis
AAGTTGGATTCATCAGAATCTACAATTAAAACCTTTTTTCCCTGTTCTTCAATCTTTTGAGCCATTAATGTAATCAAAGTACTTTTTCCGCAACCGCCACGGCCGCAAATAACCATTTTAGGCATAATTTTAACCTCCAAATTTACGAATACTGCTGGTTAATGCTTAGTATAAACAACTATATAAATCATACATATTTAATATAAAGTATTATTTAATACTTATAAAAATATATTTAAGTAATATGAACATACTCATTATACAGTTGGTTTAGGTTATCAAACGATTCATCTTACCAAAAACAGCAGCATTTGCCATATTCCAGTGATTTCATAAAAAATACTTATCTTTTTTATTTCAAAACTGCATGGATGTATGAGACATTGTTTTTCTCCCATGCTTCTACACTATAACCTGCTTCCAAAAACAGTGCTTTCCAGTCTTCTGGACCCCTTTGCACACCATGAAAATGATCAATTGGCTCCACTGCAAATACTTCACCGGATGGTTTTAAAACCCGTTTAATATCTTGCAATGCTTTTGCTACGTCATCAAGATGATGCAACATAAAAAAACAGGTAACTGTATCGAAGTATTCATCTTCAAAAGGTAATTCATAGGCGCTGGCTACAGCAAAATGTGTATTGGTTACGCCTTCAATTTTTGCATTTAATTTGCACTGTTCTATTGAACCATCAATGATGTCTACCCCATATATTATAGATTCTGGCTTTGCTTTAGCCATATTTATTGCAAGAGATCCAATACCACAGCCTACGTCAAGTATATTCTTTCCGTTCAGTGATGGAAGAAGACTGTTGAATGCTTCCATTTTCCGGGGTTCCATAGAAGTTTGTGGAAACTTTGCTTCTTTAATTTGATCAAAAGAAGTATATGGTAAAATACTATAGATGCGGGCACCATTTTCAGCCATTAACCCCCTTACATAATGCATATCTCCTTCTTTTTGAATGTAGCTTACAACTGAAACTCCAAGACTATTACAAAACCTTTTATTTAGTTCTTCTATGTTTTTATGAAACTTTGTTTTCAGAGGGTCATGTATTACCATATAATGTGAGTATTTATCGGTAAAAATTTCGTCTTCTGCACCCGTAATTTCAATACCGCTTATTGCCTGTCTCCATAAATGCGGCATTTTTAGGTTATCTTCTGTGGTATGGTTATGAACTTTTCCGATATTTTCCATTTGATTCACCGTTACTTAGTTTATAAGACATTATTTTTTCTCATTTCAGATATTGCGATAAATAATGCAAAAATTAGTCCAAAAATCAAAAATCAATATCTTAGTTATTAAAAAAAGAATATTTAATAATACCGATTAAGTTTGATCCATTAATTTGTTTTGAAACATTATCATTATCCTGCAAGTTCTAAAATCTAGCCTAAATTACGTTTATTAGTTTTAATCGCCCTGCCGGGTAAAATTTAAGAGTTTGATCTAGATTTTAAATATCAATACACTAAAAAACAGAGTTTTTTGTGTTAATAAATCTTTGATTTATATAATATATCAAAATGTAATGAATTGATAGTTAATTACCAAATGGATAAATTTTAAAAAAGTAAAAAAAGACTTTTGAAAACCCATACACTCCCCCCGAATGTAAAAAGGTTCCAGTATCGGTGCGTGAAATTAGGTCAAGAAAGTATATTTCTATTCCAAAAGGTGTTCCACAGTTATAGAAATTTCTATGTCAGCCCCCCGAAAAATTAAGTTTCGGGTAATATAATTTCTAAAATTCGCAGTATTTAACGATTACGGCAAAATAAACGATAAAAACCTGTTAAAATTGATTTAAAAAAATATTTGGTTCAGATGGATAATTTATTAAAAAATTGCTTCAAATTCTGGTAATTTACCATATTAATTTCATGCCAATTGAGTTTTCAAAAGTAGGCTGAGTTTTGAAAACCTAGCGATTTCTCGCCAAAATTAACTCTGAAATTACGAATATAAAAAGTTGATTTTGTTTCGTGAATATGGATTAACTGATTTAAAAAAGCGTTATGATCTGCCCCAAAACAAGATTTTTCTAGACTGGATATGGGATATGAATCTAGAAAACTCCAATTCTGAAACCTTGTATTTTAGTGTCCCTTTGGGCACCATTCAATTCAGGGTATGGCGATTCTTGCCATTATACATTATTTGAAATGGATCTTAAAAATAAATGTGTGGAAATGACTGATTTTGCAGTTCTTCCAGAGTATCGAAAACAGGGGCTTTCAGAGTATTTATTGTATTTAATGGAAAAAATAATGAAATATACTGATTTAGGGTGTTTTACACAATTTCACGGAGTTTATCTTACGGAATGAATATTACATTTAAAAAAATGGGCTATATCTACGGCGGAACTGCGGTAAATAATACAAACATCTGTGGAAAGTTTGAAGACATGAATTTATGGTATAAGGTCGTAGAAGAGTAATTTACAACTTATTTTTAATAAAAAAAAGGATTTGAAAAATTTAAAAATAATACCATATAGACTGGTAATCTTCTATTTTTTCACCCCGTCTTTTTAATTCATTGAGATAATTTTGAATAGGAACATCTTTATAGATATAAGTTTTAGTAAGCGCTATATTTTTCTCCCATGGGTGAAACTCGTAAACTCTACTCCCATCTTTTAAAATCATTATTAAATCATGATCCTGATAAAAATTCAAATTATTTTTACCGAGTTTAGGTACATTGAAAACTGTGCTATCGGTTCTACAGTATCCTGGAAGTAACCTTGCTTCTTCCTTTCTCTCTTGAAGTGCTCTTGCTATTGGAACTCTATAATTTACGGTTTCTTCCTTTCCTTTTGTATTAAACAAGTAGTAAGGTTCAATTCCGACAAGTTTTAAGGCTTTTCTAAGAGCTGAAGTTTCAAATCGTCTGCTGTTTTCGACAGTAAATACTTGCTGATTATATACATATATTCCATTATTTTTTAATTTTGATACGGCATCTTTTAAGTCTTTTGTAACTTCATAGACGTGTTCTATGTGAGTAGATACTGCAACTTCACGAATACCTGGTTCATTGTAATGTCCAAGTACTTCTGTAAATTCATCAGTTATTCTTTGAGGGAGAACCACAGGCGTTCTTGTTCCAATTCTTATTCGCTCTAAATGTTTAATTTCCGAAAATTCGGATAAAAGGTATGCTAAGTATTCTTCACTTAATATTCCGGGGTCACCCCCTGTTAAAAGTACTTCTTTAATGGATTCATTATTTCTAAACCATTCGATTGCATTTTCAACAGATTCTTTTTTTGCCAGTGCATTTTTTGAAAATACGTCTTTAATTTGCCAATTTCTTTGACAATAAACACATATTTGGGCACATGTTTCATATGGTTTCATTATCGCAATCATTGGATATCGTCTTGTTACAAGGTCAACTGGCGATGTATCCGTTTCACCCATAAAATCGAGACTTTCTCCGGAATTTCTAGCTTCAGCTGTTTTTTCGACATAATTTAGAGGTGGAATCACCTGCGCCCTTACTGCGTGATCATATTTCCTGTCAGTCGTGTTATCCATTAAAGAAACATAATACGGCGTTATACCAAAAGGAATATTATTTTGACGAGCTTTTTCAATCGCATTTTTTTCAGAAACTGAAAGAGCCACTAAATTTTCTAAAGTTTTCGAATTTATAACAACATTTTCAAGCTGCCAGTTCCAGTCGTTCCAGTTTTCTTCATTCGCTCCAAAATAATTTAGAATCCTTTTTTTATTTTCTTTTCTTTTTTCAGAAACTTTTTTGGAGAGTCCTGAGGGGTAGCGCCCGATATAATATTCAACCTCGTTAGATAGTTTATCAAGATCTTTTGATCGAAGAACCGCTGAATTTCTACCACTAAATTTAAAAAACTCGGGAAATTTTTCCATATATATCCCAGATTTTCCATTTATTCCTTTTAAAAGGTAGATGAATTCGTTTAAAAATCCTAATGAAATTCCGGAAGTTTCCCCCCGATAAAGTTTCCAAAGAGCAGTTATTGCAGAAAATCCCGCCAATTTTTCATTTTTTGGTGACAGGACATTTTTAAAAGTTTTAATGCATTCCTTCATGTTGATTATTTCGAGTTTTGGAAAAACAGTATTTTCAAAATAAAGCATTTTTTCAATAGAATTTAAGTATTCATATAAATTATGTCTTAAATCGTCGACATCCTTGCTTTTTCTCAAAATATCGTGAAAATTCGGATCTATTTTAAATAAATGCTCCATTTTTGAATTAAAATGGTCGTTTTGCATAGTTATCTCCTCTAATATTTAAAAATGGAGTATCGTTCTTTAAAAGATTTTGTCAAAAATAGAATATATTTCGAGTTAAAAAGTCCCTAATCCTAACATTTATTAAAAGTATTATAAAGTATTTATTGTTAAATTATAACTTTTTTTCTTACCCCTTTTTCTTTTCTTCAAGTTTTTCAATTGTTTTAACTTCTAAATCATGATATTTTTCATTTTTTTTGAAAATACGGCTTAAATTAATTTTCAGTTAGGTCCTCTATATTTTTCTTATACTTCTCACTATCAATTATCAAATCCACATCCTTATACAAAACATGTGCCATAATATTGCCCAAACATATATATTTTCTAAAAAAAGGTAATCACGTTAAAATAGTTTAAATCTGCAAAATTACCTTTCCAATATCCACTGAATTTTTCTCAAAATCCATCCAGTATCGGAAGATTTTCTCAGGATTACAAGATCTTTAACTTTTGAACGTGAAAAGAATTTCCAATATGGCAGGTTACTTTAATCGAAAGTCCACGTTTCAAAAGCCTTTAAAAGCTGTACAGTGCTCAAAGTAAGAGTTGTATCAAAATAAGGTTCAATAAGTGCCATCTTTCAAACCCCCTCCAAAAATAAAAAAAATAATTTCCAATAATAAAACTGTCTTTATAGAATTATAAAAAGAATATTTTAAAATTATTAAATATTGTCCGGATGGGTTAATTTATAAATTTTTTGAAAAATTTTTCAGATTTTAACCTTCATTTGGGAATATATGGACCATTTTAAAAGTTAACTGAATCATTTGGTTTAAGTTATATAATGCTAAATCAAAAATTTTATTAAAGCATGTAATTTGTAAAATGGGGGATTATGTTAGGGTACTTGTTATTGTACATGATATTCGGGGGAATTTTACTTGCATACGGGAGTGACTGGTTTATTGAAGGAAGTACTCGGGTTGCAAAACACTTCAATGTTTCAAATTTTGTAATCGGTGCAACGATTGTCGCATTTGGAACTTCTCTTCCAGAAATTGTAACAAGTAGCGGTGCTGCACTTTCTGGATCTCCAGGGCTTGCTGTTGGAAATGCTATTGGAAGCTGCATTGCAAATATCGGAATTATTTTGGGAATTAGTGTACTGATGTATCCATTAATTATTAAAAAACGGGCAATTATTAAAAATGGAAATATTTATCTTATTGCAACAATATTGCTGGTTATTTTAGGATACAATGGTTTTTCAAGGTTTGACGGATTGATATTATTTCTTTTTATGATTATTTATGTAATATATACGATCAAAACAAGTGAATCCGATGAAGAAGAAATCATTTCAGATATTACTGTTAAAAAGGCTTCGATATTTATTGTAGTTGGCTTACTGGCTGTGATTTTAGGGAGTGATTTATTTATAGAAGGCGCAAAAGGGATCGCAGAATATTTTAACGTTCCTGAAAGTATTATTGGATTCTCACTTGTTGCATTTGGAACTTCGTTACCAGAACTTGCGTCTTCAGTTGCTGCTGCAAAACGAAAACTTGGAAGCATTGTTCTTGGAAATGTAATTGGGAGTAATATTGCAAATACCTGCGTAGCTCTTTCATTTTCCGCAATGATTGTAGATATCCCAAAATACAACGTAGAATTGATGGTAAATACAATAATGGCACTTTTAATAATTTTTACAATGAATCGGGAAAAAATAAAGAAAATGTTGAACTTTAAGAACTTTAGAACAGATTACTTCTCAAAAATAGATAGAATCGATGGTATTTCTTACATCTTGATTTATTTGATATTTTTGGCTTATCTTTTGGGATATATATTTTAATAATGTATGAATTTCTTTTTTCCATTTTTAACCCAACATATTGTTTTGAGTACCCTAAAGTTTAAATAACGCTATTTTCAAAAATTATAATGCCCGAGGTGGGAAAGATCTTGGGAAATGGGGAGTGTCAGGGTCGTTAAACGGTTTCATACACTTTTTAGAACAGTTTAATTTTTTTGGGGATTTTTGAATTGTTCTAGAACTCTTTTAACTTTTTTAGAAAATTTTTCAAAAACTACACGTTTGGACTATTTTAAAATTTAAAATGTAAATGCAATATCTAACATTTTTTTCATTTTGTCAGATTCACTGTTAAAATTATTTTTTTGAAAATTTTGAACAAAAAAATGATCTGTTACTTTTTATTACTTAATTATTGTTTATTATCAGTTTTAATTGATCCTGCAATATTTTTTCTAAGTAGCATATATCTACCAAGTTTCTTTCCTGCATTTTCTGCTTTTTTTATGTTTTCAGGAATTTCATTTACTTTTCCAGCTTCAAATACTTTCAATACTTTTAAATTTTCTATTACTCGATATCCGAGAGCTTCCAAAGGTTTGCTCAATGCCAGTGGCGTAAATCCCATATCTTCTTCTTTTTCCTGTTCGCATACGGAAACAGTAACTGCATATTTTAACCCTAAAACTTCATTCAAAGGTATCCATACGGACCGATCATCCGAATCAAATATTTCATAACAATAAAGTCTATCCAGGAATGCCTTTGTTTCAGCAGTAATATTGTAAAAATAGGTGGGCGATCCGATTACTATTGCGTCAGTTTCCATGATTTTTTTATATATATCCTGCATATCGTCTTTAAGCACACATTTGTAAGTTTTTCTGCAACCTTCACAGCCATTACAGCTTGAATAGTTATAATCAGATAAAAATAGTTTTTCAGTTTCAATATTCATTTCTTCAAGGGTAGATAATATTTTAGAAACCATTGTTGCGGTATTTCCAGCTTTCCTGTTACTTCCGATAATTCCAAGTACTTTCATGATTTTTCTCCATTTAACTTTTCATATAATAATTATCGAAAAAAACGTATTTAAAAATGCATGAATCAATTAAATAATTTTTAAGACCATTTTTTACTTTTAATTATGGATCCATTCAATGTACCGGTTTTTGAATAAACGGATTCATAACCTCAAATATAATTTAACGTATGTAATTAGAATGAAAACAGGATGATGTACTTAAAAATTTCAAAAATATCTCTGAAAAGTTACCAAAAACGTAAATATTTAAAAAAAGTTATGACTTAGAAATTTAAAGAAATTTGCCCAGATCTGCGAAAATTGGGGCAAATATACTTTTATCATTATTCACGTGGTATCGTTGAATATTTAAAGGTATATTTGTGTATTTCCAAGTTAATACATTAAACAGCACGAATTAATGTATTGGCTTTGAGGAGTTATGTTTAAAAGGTAATTCTAATCCACGAGGTGGATGAAATAATGTGCCCCAAAATCTAGAAAATTTAAACTCATAACATATTGATTCGTTCTAGACTTCAAGGAACTTAGATAAAAATTGATTTTGAACTATATAAATGCTTTGTGTAGGCATTGTGTTTATGAACTTTTGGCTTTGATAAATTATTTTACCCTAATTTAATATCTATTGAAAACATTTGCATTTTCATGTATGGGGCCGTAAATTAATTTTAAAACTTGGGAAAACTGAATTCTCCCAAAATTTAAAAATCGTGTTGAAAATAATTTAATTCCCCAATTAAATTACAATCCACATCCAAAATCCAACGTAAATCATATAACCTATCCCCCTATTAAATGGTCTGTTCAGGATCAATGGGAAAATACTTTCCCGATAATATATATCAATGATCCGTATTATCATTTTTCTAATTAAATTTTCAAATACAACGTTATTCAAAAATCCCGTAATCAAAGTATTTCAAAAATCTAATAACGCCCATATGAGGATAATACTCCAACATTTTCGATTTTTTGTTAAATTAATTTAGTGAGTATTTAAACCTTAAGAATGGTTAATTAATCGAATATCCGAAAATTGATTAAAAATAGTTTGATTTATTCTATAAATTTCGTTTTTTACTATTAAATCGACATTAAAAGAAGACTTTTTATATATTCATTAAAATAATAGATTTTAAGATTTAATAAGTGGAATACTTTTGGAGACTTAAAAAATGCTGCCTATTCCAATATCTCAATTACTTGAAACTAATTTAATCGAAGAAGAACGGTTAGAATTAAAACAGGGATTTAATCCCGAGGATATTATACATACAATGTGTGCATTTGCAAATGATTTTAACAATTGGGGCGGCGGATACATTATAATCGGGATTCACGACAAAACAAAAGAAGTTATCGGAGTAAATCCTTCTGAAATTGATACTATTTTGAAAAAAATGATTGGATTATCCAATAAAATCCATTATCCATATTTTCCAGTAGTAGAACCCATAATTTACAAAAATAAGACAATATTGGTTATAGCCTGCCCGGGAGGTCCTGCAAGACCATATAAGGCACCAACAAGTCTCGGTAAAAATTCAGAATATAAATATTACATCAGGCGAAACTCATCAACTGTTATCGCAAAACATGAAGATGAAAAAGAATTAATTGGGATGTCTAATCAAATTCCATATGATGATCAGATAAACCATAAAGCGTCAATTAATGATTTAAATTTACATTTAATTAAACAATATTTAAAAGAAATAAATTCTAATCTCGATCCAGAAATTTTGAAATTTGAAGAGTTATGTAAAAGCCTAAATATTGTTGACGGACCAAAAGAATATTTGAAACCAAAAAACATTGGTTTACTGCTTTTTTCAACAGATCCTAAAAAATTCATCAAAACACCGTGGATTGAAGTTACTGTATTTTACGATGAAATTGGCGATAAATTTGATGAAGATGTGTTTGATGGAGATTTGGTTTCACAGATACGGCTTTCACTAAATTATATAAAAAGCATAGCAATTCGTGAAAGAGTTCAAAAAATCCCGGGAATCGCAGAATCAAAACGAATTTATTCTTATCCCTTTGAAGCAATTGAAGAAGCACTCGTAAATGCAGTATATCATAAAAGTTACGAAATCGATGCACCAATTGAAATTAGAATTGAAACGGATCGAATTGATATAATAAGTTATCCTGGGCCGCTCCCACCACTGAATAAATATAATCTTAATGATGATATTGTTATTTCTAAACGATATAGAAATAGGCGAATTGGTGACTTTTTAAAAGAATTTAAACTTACAGAAGGTAAAAATACAGGTTTTAGAAAGATAAAATATGCTTTAAAAAACAATGGATCCCCGGAACCTGAATTTATAACTGATGATGAAAGAACACAATTTATCGCCCGGCTAAGAATTCATCCAGAATTTATTGAGGATGTAAAAAAGACCCAAGTCAAGACCCAAGTCAAGACCCAAGTCAAGACCCAAGTCAAGACCCAAGTCAAGACCCAAGTCAAGACCCAAGTCAAGACCCAGGCTGAAGATGAAATACTACTCGTATTAAAAGATATTGAAATGTCGAGTTCGGAAATATTGTCTGAAATAGGGTTGAAGTCTAGAACTAAACGATTCAAACAGGCAATTTCAAATTTATTGGAAAATAACTTAATTGAATTAACAATTCCTGATAAAATAACAAGTTCAAAACAAAAATATCGAATTACTAAAAAAGGTTTAAAATTATTGAATGATCTATCAAATGGATAATTAATTTATAAATTTTCACAAGGAATAATCGTTTGAATTTAAGGGCCCATTCAGTCTAAACTTAAAATTTAACTAAAATATATTTATAGTTTCAAAACAAGTCTATATTTGTACATAACTAGTGATATCCAGCATTCTGTCGGTAACCCGTAATCCGACTAATAAAATGCGGGCCGGATCTTTCTGTCGGTAACCCGTAATCCGACTAATAAAATGCGGGTCGGAGCTGGATATCACAACATATTTACTAATCAGGATAAATCATGATAGTATCAGAAAACTATTTTTATACCGTTAAAGACGAGTTTTTCACAGATTATAAAAATTTTCTAAATTGTCAGTTTATGGACAATAAATTAGAATGTAGGTCTTTTTACTATCCTTTGAAGATAAAAAAACAGGATTACCTTGGTTAATTCCGTTATCTACTAAAATCAAAACATATGAACCTAAGATAGAACGTTAAGTAGAAAAAAGAGGGTTTTGTGACGGATATCACATTATACGAAATAAAGATGGTTCAATATATAAAATAGGTGGTCAAGAGGGCGTTTTTTTAATTTTAAAAATGTTTCCCATAACAAAAAATATTTTAAAGTAATTATTTTAAAATAGCAATTCAAAAGTACTTTATAAAACCAGCATATATTGATCAAGATATATTGAAAAATATATGTGATAGTTATTGTAGGTTTGAACTATGGAATTGGTAAATGATACTTGTAAGATATGGGAATATATGTATGCAGTTTCAAGAGATTACTTATATCAAGGAATTCCGAAAAAAGAATTTTTAGAAATCAGCATGAGTGATAAAATTTATCTTGAGACAGTGTATTATATGGAAAATCCTAAAATTTCCGAAATTGCAGAAAAATTACACCATACAAGTACTGCAATTACGAATATGACTAAAAAATTAGAAAAAAAGGGTATGTTAAAAGAATAAAATCAGATGGGGATAAGAGGGAAGTGAGGGTTGAATTAACAAAAAAAGGAAATTATTTATTTCTTTGGAAAGAAGAAATGCATATCCAAACTTCAAAAGAAATAAAAGAACTTTTGAGCCCCGAAGAATTTGAAAATTTTAAATATGTACTTGGAAAAATTTCAAAAGACTTTGAAAATAAATTAGATGTTATTTACGATCAGAACAAAAATATCAATAAATCGGATTGGCCACCAATAATTTAAGTTTTTTAATATACATTTTAAAAAATCTCTTTTTAATTTATAATTATTGTAAAAAAAGTGTTTTTATGCCCCAAATTTAAACTTGATACGTTTAATGTTACTTGGAGAGTAAACAAATGTCACAATTAATTTTAAAATTTCTTTAAAATTCATTATCGTTAGATTAATTGGATACATAAAAACATTATTATCATTGATATATATAGTATATAAATAATAGCAATTTAATCGGAAACATAAATTATAAATATAGTTTTTTTATTTCTATTTTTTCGATTAGTGTTAGAATAACAATATTAAAAAAGCATTAAATCAGATTAATATAAAGTTCTGGAAAAGTTGTTCCGTTAATTCAATTGGGGTTGGATATTCATCTTTTTCCAGAACTTTTCCCACAATAATTCAATAGGTGTTAATTAAATACCACATTAACGGAACTATTTTTAATATATATTACTAATATATAAGTTTTTCGGAATTTAAAGAGTTTTTAAAGGTTATTTTGATAAATGGAGTATTATCTAGAAGTATATATTCAAAAAAATAGAATTTATTTCTAAAATATAAATTTAGAAATCAAATATTCCCAATTTATTTGCAACACGTAGCATAACTGCCCCGATTGTATTCATATGGGCGTAATTTGGTATTGGGATAGCATAGATTTTTTTCCATTCCCTATTCTTTTCTTCCAAAAAAATATCATATTTATCAATGGAATATTTTAAAAAATCAGCTTTTCTCCATATGGAATATTTCAAATAGTTTTTTTCGTATTCTCCAGTAAGTTCGTGGCATCCATATTTTTGAAAAACCAAAAATGCTCTTTTTTGTTCTTCATTCAAATTAATACCATTAATTTCTTCTTTTAATAGCTTTATTAACATCAAGGTCAGAAAAACTAGATTTATGTATTCTTTTGGATTTAATTTATCAAATCCTTTCTTTTTACCTTCACAATACGTTTTGAAATATCTCAAAATTTCAGATGAAACAGTAGATGATTTTGTTGAGAGTTCACTAAATCCAAAATTTTCAAAATCAATATTGGAATCCATTTTTTTACCTCTTGAAAAATAAAAAAAGGAATTAAATTTTAAACTGACTTGATTTTTTAGTTACTCGTTCTGCGACATGGGTTACTTCTTCTGCAACACCCCGAATTTCTTCAATGATTGAATTCAATTCTTCAGTTGATGCAGTGACCTCTTCTGCTGTTGCAGTAAACTCTTCTGAGAGTGCAGCAATGTCCTGTGCATTTTTCAAAGCGCCTTCGGTATTGTCTGCAGCACTTTGTGCACCTTTTTTAATTCCGTTTATTTTAATTGCAGCACCATTTACACTTTCTTTTATCCTTAAAAGTGCATCATTTACTTCATCAATTGCAATTACTCCTTTATCGACTTCATCTTTTCCTTTTAATCCTAAATCTATCGTATCTTCAATTCTTTTATTTACTCCGTCAATCGTATGGTTAATATCTTCGACGGATTTTTTAATTTCTTCTGCTAACGCCTTAATTTCGCTTGCAACAACTGCAAATCCTTTTCCCGCATCTCCAGCCCGGGCAGCCTCAATAGAAGCATTTAATGCTAAAAGTCCAGTCTGTTCTGCAATATCTTTGATTAATCCGGTAACATCGTTGATCTTTTTACCATCATCGCCAAGCATATGGATTGCTTTTCCCAGGTCTTCAATTACGTTTGTTATTGATTGCATTCTTGAAATTGCATTTTCAACTTTTTTAACTCCATTTTCAGAGTTTTCTCCGATTTCTTCTGCAGCCTTAACAGTTTCTTCTGCAGCACTATAAACTTCTTTTGCAACGCCGTATGTATTTTCAAGTTGGTCTGATGCTTCCTGTAATTTTGAAGATTGGTCGCTTGACGCTTCTGCAACCTGTGTTGCAGCTTCTGTTACCTGAGTTGCAGTTTCCTCAGCACCTTTAAGTTCATCTTCAACTTTTTGAACCTGTATATTTAGTAAATCGACTTCTTCCCTTAGATCTTTAATTAACTGTGCAACATTTGCAACCGCAGTATTTATTGCTTTTTGAAGGGTATTATTTTCCGTATTTTCATCAGCTCTTGCGGTAAAGTCTCCTTTTGCAACATTATTCATTACATTTGTTACATTATTAAGAAGATTTGCAAGTTCAACCTTATCCATATCCATTGTTTTCATTAAATTCTTAATATTTCCGGCCATTCCGTTGAATGAATCTGAAAGTTCTTGTAATTCATCACCAGTTTTAACATTGGTTTTGTAATCGTAGTTACCATTTCCAAATTCAGAAGTTCCTTTTTTGAGTTCTTCAATTGGTTTTGTAATTTTTCTTCCAGTGTATAGTGCAATCAAAATTGAAAGCAATAAACCCAAAATTGCCACTATTATGATTTGATTTCTAATTCCATTAATAACTGCTAAAAATGGGCCTTCTGGAGTCCCTACAAAAATCATACCGACTACATTTCCATCAATATCTTCTATTGGGGAATATTTTGTAATGTATGACTGACCTAAAACAGTTGCAGTTCCAACGTGTTCCTGGTGATTTAAAGCCTTACCATAAACTTCTTCTGATGCAGTCGTTCCTGTTGCATCTCTTCCATTATTTTGAACAGTTGTGGAAATTCTAACATTTTTAAGGAATATTGTAGCTTCATTTCCAGTAACCTGTTTAACTCTGTCTACCCAGTAATCATCTTTGTTTACGATATCCACAAGTGTTACGGCGCCCACAAGTTTTCCAGAATTGTAAACTGGAGCAACTGCACATATTGCAAGAGCATCGTTTGTGTTATCTACTTTATAATCGCTGTATTTTGAAGCCTCGGCTCCAGAAATTATCAAAAATGAACTTTGAACTCCATTTCCAAGTAATTTCGATACAACGGGTTTTAAGTTAGTTTGAACGTTATCGCTTGATGATATGATATTTCCATATTCATCAGTAAATGCAATTAAATCTACTTCTGAGGATTCTTTCATATTTTCTGCAAAATTGAACAATATTCCATTGTCGTTATTTGAAATTGCATCTGAAACTATATCTAAATTAGCAGTATAATCTGTAGTAGTTTCAAATTCTGACATTATATTGTTTATCGTTTCTTCAAGTATTTTTAAATTAAAATCTACGCTGTTTTCTCCTTGTATTTTCATTTCATTTGATATTTTGTCTGTTGAAACCCCTCCAACAATCATAAGGGGGATTACTGCACAAAGTATCATGAATACAAGTATTTTTGTACCAATTTTTTTAAAACTTATTTTCAAAATTATACACCTAACGTATGGATTTGGGGAATATACTTAATTAATTGTTAATTAACTTTATTCACATTTTTAAATATACCATATATATAAACTTTTTATGTAGGTGACTAAAAAACAGTTTAGATGATTAGTTTAAATTATATTGTTAATAATAAACCTAATATATTTAAAAAAATAGAATAAATTTTAGTTAGGATGATAATACTCGATTTTGACAATATTGTCAAAAAAGCACCACCATTATGGAGTTAATTATGAACATTTTGAAGAACATGGATAAAATATGGGAATTTATGTATATTGCTTCAAGAAACTATCTTTATACAAAAATACCTGAAGAAGAAGTGTCAAATTTTACACTGGCCGATAGAGAATATTTAGAAACAATAAACCGGATGAAAAATCCAAAAATTTCAGAACTTGCAGAAAAAATGGGTTATACAAATGCTGCAATTACAAAAATGACCCAAAAATTAGAAAAAAAAGACTATGTTAAACGAATAAAATCTGAAGAAGATAAAAGGGAAGTAATTATTGAATTAACTGAAAAAGGAAATTTTATGTTCCGCTGGAAAGAAGAAATGAATTTAGCTACGATAGATGAATTTTCAAAAGCATTAACTCCTGAAGAACTTGAAACTCTTGATAAATTATACGAAAAAATTGGAACACACCTGAATAAAAAACTTTCTTTAATTTATTCCCAAAATCCATGTGGAAAAAAAATTGAGGGCAGAATCATTTCATTATAATCTAATTGGGATATAACAAGTATATTTTAATTTAATCAATAGATCCAGTTTTTTTAAAATATTTTCGTTTTTCCTTTTTTAACTCCACATATTGTTTTGATTACCTAAAAAGTTTATAATGTTATTTTTAGAAATTATATTGCATAATGTGGGAAAGATCTTGGGAAACGGGGAGTTTCTTAGGTCGTTAAAACGGTTTCATACCATGTAACAGTTCAATTTTTCGGGGGATTTATGAATTGTTATATATCCTTAACTTTTTTTAAACAATTTTATATGGACTACGTTTAAATTTAAAAAAGTAAATACTCTATCCAACATTTCTGTAATTTTGTTATATCAACTGTTAAAAATTAAGTTTTTAAATAATCAGAATGTAAAAACAATTAATTGCCCAAATTTTCAAAAATAGATTAAAAATAATTTAATTTTTTAAATTTTATTCAATTTTAGTTTAGATAAATAAGTCTTATAAATGACCCCCATTAAACGATGTGTAAGTTGCGGAGTTGTACCTTTATTCATCAAGCATAGATATTGTCATTTCATATTCTAACTGGCTCTCCTGAAATTTCTTTTCTTTGGGAGGAAAAGATTTATCAAATTCATTGACTTCATCATCATTAGCTTCCAATGCCTCTGAAAAAACCACATAACCAGAAATATTATCCAATGCCCCCTCATAAAGAGGCAATGCCAACAATCCTTTATGGAATTTTCCATCAGGCATAGATAAATTGTATTTCTTTCCACTTAGAAATCCATATGGTTCGTAGTGATACGGATACCCCAATGTTAAAATAGCACGATATCCCATTTCCTTTGCAATTTTAATGGAATAGGTTATTAACTTTCTCCCAAGGCCTTTCCCGTGAAATTTTGGAGATATAAAAACAGGTCCAAAACTAATTGTTTTGTATTCGTTATTATCTTTTGATACTATTTTCGAATGGGTATAGAATATACCCCCTACAATCTCGCCATTAACTTCAATTACAAATGAAAGTTCCTTTATAAAATCTACATGTTTTCTCATATTATGGATAACAAAATGTTCATGACACCCTGGAAAATATAAATTCCAAAATGCTTCCCTAGCAATTTCTTCGACTATCCGATAATCTTTTGGATTTTCGTTTCTTATAATTATATCCATAAAAAATCCTCCGTTAATCTCTTTTTAATCCCTATGACGTAATAATTTTAATTTTAAATAATTATTTCAACTTTCATATTTGCATAGGAATATCTGTATTTACGCATAAACACCTTTTCAAATTTAATTTTCAATTTTATAAACAAAATTTACAAAAACACAATGTTTTACGTTTTAAACGAATTTCCATGAAACACGCAATATCTTTATCTGTTATATAACCGTTTTTAGATTACTTTATCGAGTAACCATTATATTTTGTAAGCGTAAGGTGGGTAGACTAAGTCAAATTCCAAAAACCTAGTAAAAAATGAAATCTTTCTGGCGGAAAATTTTTAAATTTGCTAAAAACTGTTGAAATATAATAATATTAAAAAATATCACCAATAAAAACGTAAAATTTAATTCGAAGAGTACAGAATTTGAACCCCTGCTCCCAGTGGAAACTGGATTTCAGAGAATATACTGCGATAAATTTTGTAATGGGGTTTTAATTAATTTTTATGATGTTATACATATAATTTTTATAATTCTCTCGCATAAGTCTTCGATTATGTCTTTTTGATATATCGTTTAAATTCCGACACTTTAAGTTTAAATTTTATCTAGTTAATTCAAAATTTTAAAAATAAATTTAAAAAATCGGCAAACTTAAATTAGCTTTATTTCCATAATACTATATTGGTTTTAAATTATGGACATTTCTACCGATTTTATCGTTCAATGATTATTTAATTAGCATTATTATCGTAACGACACGTCCAATGCTTATTTTCGTAAAAAGGGGTAGCTTATGAAAATAAAAGATATAATATCGTTTGCAGGTCAAAATATAATTCAAAAGAAAACCCAGAGTACGTTAACAATAATTGGCATAGTTATTGGGATACTTGCAATCGTAAGTTTGATATCTTTGGGATACGGCGTTCAAAATTACATAAAAAGTGAGATTACAACTGTTGGTGCCAGTGTAATTTCAATACTTCCATCAAAAGATTTTGGGGGGCCTTCCGCAGGTAAAAACTTTAATGATCGGGATGTATCGGCTATTGAAAATATAAGGGGAATTGATGAAGTTTTGCCAGCTTGGTTTGGAAGTTATTTAATAGAATATTCTGATCAAAAATATTATGGGAGTATTCTTGCAATCAACCCTTCAATATATCAAAAAATATATAGTCAAACTTGGGGTTATGAACTATACCGGGGGCGTTGGATAGAAAATAATGATAAATATTCATGCATGATTGGTTATACGCTTGCAACCAATTCTTTTGATCGTGAAATAGATATTGGGGATAAAATAACAATAAATGATAAAAAATACAAAGTTATCGGGATACTGGAAGAAACAGGAAACCCCCGTGACGACGATGCGGTTGTTTTATCTTATGATATGGGAAGTGAACTTTTCGAAATAGACGATGAATACAACGTAATAACTGTAGTAGTAAAGTCTGGTGAAAATGTAATTTCTATAGCGGATATAATTGAAGAAGAACTCGAAGATTCGAGAGGGGATGAAAATTTTTCAGTATTGACTGCAGAACAGCTTGCAGATTCAATTAACAGTATTTTTAGGGTTTTGACGATATTTTTAGTTGGAGTTTCAAGCATTTCACTATTAGTTGGTGCGGTCGGGATTTCAAACACGATGCATATGAGTATTTTAGAACGAAGAAAAGAAATAGGTATTTTAAAAGCTCTTGGTGCAGAAAATAACACAATATTATCTATATTTGTTATTGAAGCCGGATTTTTAGGGCTTTTTGGTGGGATCATCGGTTCAATTTTGGGTATTTTGATTGCAAAGGCAATTGAATATTTTGCAAAAATTGCAGGATATGGGCTTATCAGGGCATGGATTTCATGGGAATTAATTGTCGGGGTTTTAGTATTTTCATTTGTAGTCGGGGTTTTAAGTGGGTACTTCCCTGCAAGAAGTGGGGCAAAATTGAACCCCGTAGATACATTGAGGGGAGAATAATTAATTTACCGAATTAAAAATTCAAAAATGCGTTTTGGTGAAATCATGCAACTACTATTAAAAATACTGATTTTGGTGGCATTTGTAATTATTTTATCATTAGCGGCATTTGAAAAAAATTCGATAAAAAATACTGAAAATATATGGAATAAACTCGATAAAAAAGCGCTTGAAAATATTTATTTTGATGAAAACCGTTTGAATGAAAATATATCCCCTCTTGCAAAAAAATTCATCAATAATTCGATAAAAAACGGAACTAAAATTCCAAAAACTGCCATTTTAGATATTGAAGGTAAAATGAGAACTAAAATAGATGAAAATGCCCCCTGGAATGACATATCTTCTAATGAAATACTTTCAAAGGACGGTTTTGTATGGAAAGCAGAATTAAAAAGTGGCCCCTTGGTTTTAAAAGGTGCTGATTATTATTTTGAAAATAATTCTGAAATAAATTTTGCACTTTATGGATTAATCCCTGTTGTAAAAGAATCTAACACTGATATAACCAAATCTGCACGTGGAAGGCTAGCAATAGAGCTAATTGTTTGGAATCCATGGGAAATAATGAATAATAAAAATACTGAATTTAAAGACGTTGATTCTGAAACTTTTTCAGTATCTTTTGAAATTGATGGTGAAACAATAACAGTTTATCTAAAAATTGACGATGAAGGTAATTTAAAAGAAGTTTATATGAATAGGTGGAATAAATTAGAAAATGGTTCATATGGATATATTCCATTTGGTGGAACAATTTCAAATCAGTTAGAACAGAACGGTTTAAAAATTGCTAAAACACTAAATGTTGGATGGAACTACGGAAGTAGGGAATATGTTCAAACTTTTTATTTTAACTTAACCGCTGCTGAATTTTATTGATTGCCGTATTCATAAAAGAAAATCATATTTACTCCAAAAAACAAAATAACATTATAAACTTTTTTAGATGGGGTGGTTTAAATGATTTTTAAAATACCTACTATGGGTAAAGAAGAATACGATTCACTTGTAAAAGACAGTTACGTGTCAAGAATTGCATTTTTAGGGGATAAATATCCATATATTGCACCATTTCTATACGTTTTTGATGGAAAATATATGTATTTTCTTTCAACGAAATATGGTCGTAAAGTCGAGCTTCTAAAAAATAGCCCTTATGTATCTGTTGAAATTGAAAATTTTTCCAAAGACATGTCTTATTATAGATTTATAACACTTCAGGGAAAAATTGTTCATGAAGAAGATTTTGAAAAAAAGACCGAAGTAAAAAAGAAATTTTTAGAAATGATAAGTTCAAAAAATCTATCAAATTCGGTTCTTGAAGCACTGGGTCAGAATTCAGACGACCCTATTGACTCTTTACTTACGTCAAATAACACACATATTTGGAAATTAACTGAAGTTGAAGATATTGTTGCACTTAAAAATGAAAAATAATCTAATTAAATATATAAACTCATAATTAAAATTTTTCAATAAACGAGGCTAATTTTGGTTCCTGACGTGTTCATTGAGGTTAGTTTGGTAATATTTGTTGCTTTTTTAATATCATTAGTCATGAGGATGCTAAAACAACCCTTAATTATTGGGTACATACTAACAGGAATATTGGTAAGCCCTTATTTTTTGAATATTGTACGATTTGAAGAATCAATATCTACATTGGGCCACTATGGAGTAACTATTTTATTATTTATGGTAGGAATTAGTTTAAATCCTGGATATTTCAAAGAAATTGGTAAAATTTCCGTAATAACGGGACTTGGACAAATAGTATTTACTTTTTCAATCGGATTTTTAATATCTATTTTTTTAGGATATTCTTATATCGAATCAATGTACATTTCAATTGCATTAACATTCAGTAGTACAATAATTATCATGAAATTAATTTCAGATAAGGGAGATATCGATAAATTATACGGTAAAATTTCTATCGGATTTTTAATCGTTCAAGATATTGTTGCAATGGCAATATTGATACTAATCTCTGCATTTAACGTACAATCCGGTGCTGGAGAACTATTATTTCTAATCATATCAAAAATAGTTTTAATTTTAACCGCAATTTATATTTTTACGAAGTATGCTCTTTCAAATTTTATATCATATGCATCCAAAAATCAAGAATTTTTGTTTTTATTTTCCCTAATGTGGTGTTTTACATTAGCTTCCGTATTTCATCTTTTAGGGTTTTCAAGTGAAATCGGAGCTTTGATTGCAGGTATTGTGCTTGCCATGTTTCCAGAACGTTATGAAATAGCTTCAAAAGTGAGGCCCTTGAGAGATTTCTTTTTGATTTTATTTTTTGTAGTTTTAGGGGTCCAAATGACCTTTGAAACGTCAGTATCGTTCCTAATTCCTGCGATAATCCTTTCAATTTTTGTTTTGTTTGGAAACCCAATAATTGTCATGATACTTATGGGAGCTTTTGGATATACGAAAAAAACGGGATTTCTTGCAGGACTTACTGTAGCGCAGATTAGTGAATTTTCATTGATAATTGCGTCACTAGGGCTTAGGAATGGCCATCTTTCACAGGGAATAGTTTCAATGATTACACTTATTGGCATAATCACGATTGCAGGATCCAGCTACTTTATAACATATTCTGAAAAGATATACTCTTTACTTTCAAATTACCTTTCAATATTTGAAAAGAAGACTAAAATATTTGAAAAAGACTTTAAAAATAAAAATACTGGAGAAATAATTCTGTTTGGTGCAGACAGAACTGGTAAAAATATATTAAATGTTATTGAAAATTCAAAAGAAAGATTCTTAATTGTTGATTATAATCCAAAAATCATCAAAGATTTGTCTAAAAGAGGATATAATTCGATATATGGCGATGCATCAAATCTTGAATTGTTGACTGAATTGAATTTTAAAGAATCTAAAATGTTAATTTCTACAATTTCAGATATCGAAACAGACATTCTTTTGATAAAAACAATATTAAAATCAAACCAAAATGCGATTATTATCGTAATTGCGCATAAAATCGAAGATGCGATTAAATTATATGAAGAAGGTGCTAGTTACGTTATAATGCCCCATTTTTTAGGAAGTATTCATGCATCTTTAATGATTCAAAAATACGGGCTAAATATCGAAGAATTTTTAAAAGAAAAAAGTAATCATATGGAATCTTTGAAAAAATCTCAAGAATTATTTAGGCATACAAAATAAACTTTTTTAATATTATTTGAAAAATATATTTTACCAAATTCAAGCAGTTTTTCTTGAAATTCAAAAAACTCCTCTTTTTTTTAACCTCGAAAAAAGAAAGTATCTGATAGCTAATTTCAATTCAGTTATTGTATTAGATATGTTCAATTCAAATTTAAAATAAAAAATAAAAATTATAAAATTTCTTTTTTGAAATCCGATTTAATGAAGATTAACCCACATAATAATGTTAAAACTTCTGCTAGTGGCTGTGAAACCCATATTCCCGTAATTCCAAAATACATCGGTAAAATTACCAACAATGGAACTAAAAATATAGCAGTCCTGCTTAATGAAAGGAAGTTTGAAATCTTACTTTTTCCAGTCGATTGAAAGTAAGTAATTATTAAAAATCCAAGTCCAAATACGGAAAGTCCGTATGCAAAATATTTGAGACCAAATACGGTAGATGAAATTAACGTTAAATCAGTTTTATTGAATAACATTATCGGGATTTTTGGAAATACTGATAATGTAACAAATGAAACAAGTCCAATAATTGCTGTAAGAATTCCTGTTTTTTTTAAAATCTCTTTTACACGTGAATATTCTTTTGCCCCATAATTATAGCTTATTAGTGGCTGAACCCCATTACAAAGTCCCATGTAAACGAGCATTACTAATGCAAAGAGGTAGCTTACAATTCCATATGCTGAAACTTCAAGAGGACTTCCATATTTTAAAAACTGGATTGTGTGAAGCACCATAACTACTGAAGCCGATAATTCAAGAATGAATGGTGAAATTCCAACAGCAATTATGTTTTTAACTATTTCCAGTTCTGATTTTAAATCTTCGAATTTGGATGATAAATCAAGTTTTAAATTCGATTTTCCACCTAAAAAGTGATGCAAATATACTAAAGCTCCAAAAGTTTCCCCAGTTATAGATGCGAGTGCAGCCCCAAACACGCCCCAACCAAAGAAGACAATGAAAATCGCATCAAATACAATATTGAGTATTGCACCCAAAACTACGGTAAACATTGCTTTTTTTGGAAAACCGTCATTTCTAATAACTGGATCTAAACCCACCCTGATCATTATAAAGACACATGCAAGGTATGACACTTGAAGATACGTGTAGGAATATTCAAGTAAATTCCCGGTAATTCCAAATTGAACCAGCAATGGTTTTATTAACGTCAAACCAAGAACTGTGAGAATAATTCCGCCAATTACAATCATGTAAACTACTGTTTTTAGAATTTTTTCTGCTTCTTCTTTCTTTTTGGCACCAAGTTTCATTGAAATATGTGCTGAAGCTCCGATTCCAAACATTATTGCAAAACCCGTCATTACAAAACAGTACGGAATTGCGACAGTTACTGCTGCAATTGCTTCTGGCCCGACAAAATTTCCAAGAAATATTCCATCAACGATTATATATATTCCAAGAACTACAAATCCGATTATTGAGGGTATTGCATATTTTGCAATTAATTTGTTGATATTATCCGTTGATAAATCATCGTTTTTCATTTAAAACACCTTATAAATCTTAAAAAAATTCATACAACGCCGGGACTAAATACATGCTCATTTTAACTATTTATATGTTGATGTTTTGAGGTTAAAAATAGAAAATTATGGGGGTTTGTTTATCGAGTAATTATGAATTAAAAACGATTATATACTCGATATTGGAAAATAGATTAAAAATATATGATTTTTTAAATTAAAAACAGCAAAAATTTAAAATTTTTAAATATTTTTAATTAATAATTCAAATATTGTTAAAATTAAGTAAACCTTATTATGTTGTTCAATATCCAATAATCTTACAGTATTTCCATCAATTTCGTAAACTATGGCATAAGATGATTGAACATTGGCTCGTCTTGATCACTGCATATCACCACGTAGTGGCTTGTAGTGTTCGGGATTTTCCAGAATTTCGCTTACTTTTTTATTTACAGTTTCTATAAATTTTTTTATCACGAGAATGCTTTTTTAGTTTTTTTATCGGCTTTTTTAGAGATTAGTAAGTCATTATTTTAACCCATAGTGTTTGGCAAAATCCTTAACTGGAATAAACTCTCCTTTTCGAATTTCTTCTAATTTTTCAAGGTATTTTGGCCTAACTTCGGATCCTTCGACAACATATTTCATGAAGGTTTCAATCTGTTTACCCATGTTGAGCCCCCTTTCGTCACAATATTCTGAAAATTTTTTAACTACTGTTTCATCAATGCTGTAAGTTCTCTTAACGTTCATAGTATCCCTTTCAAGTTTTATATTTACATGGGACGATATGTATTTACACATAAATACATTTTTTTAAGTTAATACTAATTAAAAAACCATTTTAGTCTACAGGTTTAATTTATATAATGACAAAATGAAAAGTTTATTAATGGAGTTAACTTTTTAAAATGTGGCATTATGTTGGGATATTTTATATTATATCTAATATTTGGGGGTATTTTACTCATATATGGCAGTGAATGGTTCATTGTTGGAAGCATAAGTATTGCAAAACATCTCAAGATTTCAAATTTTGTAATCGGTGCAACAATTGTCGCATTTGGAACGTCACTTCCTGAAATCGTTACAAGTAGCTATGCTGCACTTTCTGGATCCTCTGGCCTTGCAGTTGGAAATGCTGTTGGAAGCTGCATTGCAAATATCGGAATTATTTTGGGAATTAATCTATTATTGTACCCAATAATCATTAAAAAAAGAGAAATCTTAAAAAATAGCCTTCTTTTTTAATTTAACTCAAATTCCCCTCGATAAAATTCATTCAAAATAATTATTCTTCGATAAAATATTAAACTTATTATTATGGTTTTAACATTAAATTGGAAATTAAACCTTTAAATTATTTATCCTCTTTTTTTAAAATTTTAAAATGTGAGATTTAATTTAAATTTCCGAAAAAGATTTTCTGAAAATTGAAAATATATTTCAAGATAAGTTTAATATTTGAACTTTAATGGAAGAACGTTTTAAGTTTAAAGTCTGGTTTTGAATTTAAAGATCAATAACCGAACAATTCCAAAAAATATAAATAAAAGATCTGCAAAGTTTGTTAAGTCCTATTTTGCATATATTGGATTTGTGTGAATCCTCAAGGCTGAAAACATTTTAAAATCTATATTTTACCCCCCGTTAAACAGGACATAATTTATTCAGCTTTTTAAAATTCAGTTTAACCCAACCTTCGGGTTTTTATATTGCCATGTTTAAAAATTTTATTGGCGAGAAACTCGTCAATAATCCCTCATAATGCCTGAACGTAATGTGCCACGTTTAAAGACAAATATTTAGTTTTTTAAAAATTTCTTTTTTTCCTTTTTAACCCCACCTATTGGTTTTAATTAAACATATAAAAAAATATTAATAAGGCAATTTTTAAAAATTATATCGCTGAAGAATTATTTTCTTCAGAACTGAAATCATGCCAATGTAGATGGCTTTTTTGACCTCTTGGAGCATTTTAAATTTTAAAATGTATTTAATCTGCTCCAATTTTTAAAAATCCTTTTAAGTTCTTTTTTACAAGATTATTTCAATTTAACCCAGCATAACAGTTTTGAGTACCTAAAAAGTTTAATAATGCTATTTTTAAAAATTATATTACTAAGGTGAAACCATTTTATCGAGGGGAATTAAATGGTCATAAATACATTAAAAGAAGCAATAAAAAGTAAAAAAATAGTTACTTTTCATTATGGCGGGTTACCGAGGGTGGCCGAACCGCACATGATTGCAATAACAGATACTGGAAAATGGATTCTGAAGGCATTTCAAACATGGACTTTTGAGTCAGAAAACTGGCCTGAATGGAAGTTCTATTCAATTCCAAATATCAAAAATTTAACTTTAATGAATAAATCTTTTGAATCTAAACTAGATTTTGAAAAAAACCAGTTATCTATTGATAAAATAATAATGCAAATCTAAATGAGATTTGATTTTATTTTTTAAATATTTTAAAACGGTTAGTCCAGCTGTTTGAGGGAAAATATGATCAATAATTTTCAAAGGAATATTTTAAATTACCTTTATTTAATGTATAAATCAGGATCTCCAGTATGCGAATTTGGAAATTTTATAACTTATTTTAAAGAATGTAGTCAGGATAAACTAATTAAAAATTTAAAAAAACTCTCAAAAATGAATTTAATTCAAATACAAGGCGATTTAGTTGAAAAACAATTAGATAAAGTTCAAGTTAATTATTCAATTTTCATTAAAATAACCGATTATGGAATAACTAATATTGAATACCCTAAAAAAAGCCCGTGGATAGAGTTTTAAAGTTTATAAAAAAACTAAAAAGTAGTTAATTGTTTATTTTTATGAATTTAACACAATTTATCGTTTGTGCTGATTTTCCTGTTTTTTCTGCTTTTTTGGACCAACTTCTCGCTGGTAACGTGCTATTTTTTGTTGGTGGCGCTCTTTTTGTTCTTCTTGCTTAATTTTTACCATGGGTACTCCTTTTATATCTTTAAAATTAAAAAGTGAAAAAAAAAGTGGGTGGTTTTTGTTAACCTTCTTTCTTTTAATGTCTTAATTTAAAGCAATTTACTTTTTCTGCTGACCCTGTTTTTGTTGCTGTTGGCCTTGTTTTTGCTGACCCTGTTTTTGTTGCTGTTGCTGCTGCTTTTTTGGATCTTGTTTTTTAGTGTCTGGCATATGTATCACCCCTCGTTTTACAATAAATATTTTTAATTCAGACCTATTTAAAATTTATCAGATTTATCGAGTCCTTTTTTAAATTAAACGTATAATTGTAAATTATAATTAATTTAAACTTTAATTATGCTTTTAAAATAGTAAATGGCCGATTTATTTAAATTTCCTAAATTAAAAATTAAAAGTTTAAAATACCCTAAAATAAATATAATAAAGTGCCTCTGAATTTTTTCAATTCTTTGGTTTTTGTGGTAAATGGATTTTAGTTATTCTGACAGTCACCCCTGTGGAATAAATTCATTTGCCACACTAATAAAAAAGATAAAAAAAGTTTGTATATACGAAATTTGGTGACATTTCGTTTTTAAGTTATTTTCCATCTTGGTGTATGTATTTTTTGCATTTTTATTTAAAAACCCAAATTAATCAAGTTTATTCACAAAGTAGGAGTATGGGATATTATCCCACATATGTGTTTATTTAGTATTATCCTTATTGCTACTTTTTATCGTGAAAAAATCGTAAACTTTAATAATAACTAGAAATTAACAGTTTAATTTCATTCAAAATAATTATTCTTCGATAAAATATTAAACTTATTATTCTGGTTTTAACATTAAATCTACGATAAAACTGTAAAAAAAGATAAAAATAATTTATTTATTCAACTAAAACTGGCCCTTTCGCAGTCCATTCTACAGTTATCGGCCCTTCTGGTAATTCATCTAAAGTTTTAAAGTATTCAAGTGCAGCTTGTGTTCCGAATCTGTCAGAACCTGCAATATAGATTACTTGATAGGTTTTGATGAAGTTTCCAACATGAACCTCAATATTTTGAACCTGAATTATACCCCTATTTTCTCCAGGGTAGTTGTTTGAAATAGGTACTTCAAATTCACCATTGTATGAATTTGCAAGACCGTTTGCATTTGGTCCACCAACAATTATTGTATCTTCCGAAAGTTCATAATTGTTTCCATTTTGTAAGTTTTCTCTTAACTGCTCTGCAAATCCTTCGTCAATTTCGCTTCCGTAAACAACGTTTGAATTTGAGATCACGTGTTTAATTACTGTTGAGGTAATTCCACCCGAAAGATCGCGTGCATATGAACTTCCACCGCTGCTTCCTGATGAACCGGATGAAGAATCGTCATCTTCACTTGGAACTTCATCAGTAATTATGTAGTTTTTAGAACTGCTTTTTAAAGCAAATATATCTAAAATTATTCCTTCGCTCGATGGACTTACTCGCTCTATTTCAGGATAAATTATTTCAAGAACTTCGTAATTTTCCGGTGTTTCAATTAATGGGTAAATTTCATATGCACTAACCGATTCGCCGTCAAGTACTCCATAAAGCCCCTTATAAACACCTTCATTCTCTTTTTCAGTTCCAACATATCCTTCATAGTAGTTTCCAAGCCTGTAAGTATATTCACTTCCATTATAATTATATGATAATTTTGGTGAAGCTAGGGGCGCACTGTAAAATTTAGCAGACTGCCCTTCATGTATTTTATTTAAATAAAAGTATATTTCAGGCGCCAGTGACTCTAAAAAGTAAGTGTTATTTTCAAATTCACAGTTTATTACTGTAACGTTTCTAGCATCTACGATAAACACTGCTTCGTAACAGTCTTTAATTGTTAAATTTTTGATGGTAACGTTTTCCACCTTATTTTCACCAATTGTATAAACCTCGATACCATAAGGGTACATTTCTGAATTATTGCCCATTAACTGGTGATTTTGACCATCTAAAACCACGTTACTTGATTTAATAAGTATTCCGTGTTGATATCCTGGTATAAGCATATCTTCTGAAAGAGTATATGTTCCAGGTTCACTTATTGTCATGTTATATTCAATTCTACTTGCACTGGACGGAACGACCAAACATAACGCAATCAAAGCTAAAATCAATACTTTTTTCATTTTTTCACCCCTTACACTTTCAGTTCAATGATCCAGTATGGTTTTTCAAATATTCCTGCAACTGAAGTTCCTAATTCTTCTCCATCGTAATAGTTTCCAAGTCTTCCAGTGTAAACCTTCCCATCGTATTTGTAATTTACAAATGGTGAGTGGAAGTAGTTTCCAGTCAATGAATCAGAATAAACATGTGCTTCTGAGTTATTTTCAAAATTATTCAGGTAAATCCAGTTGTTTGTACCAGTAATCTTAAGGCCATACAAATTTTCAAAGAATTCGTTGTATGTTATTGTAGTGTTTTCGACATTTTTATCAAGGGAAATTCCGTAAGTGCTGGATTCGAAAGTACATCCCGTAACAGTTCCCCCATATACGGAATTTGCATCAATTCCAAAATTGTTTCCTGAAAACGTACAGTTTGAAATCATAATATTTGGAGTATGATCTAAATTTAATCCATCTTCACAGTCATTGATGGTATTTCCTGAAATTGTGCTATTATCCGCATACTTTTGGTATATTCCGCTTTCCGTTGCATTGATGGTATTTCCTGAAATTGTGTTGTTATTTGAAAATTTAACAGAGACCCCGTAATTCCCGGCATTGATGGTATTTCCTGAAATTAGATTATCTTTTGAATCAGGGTCATCCATTGGTTCCACATAAACATAAACTCCAGTATTGCCAGCATCAATGGCATTTCCTGAAATTATGTTGGCATCGGAAGCATAAATTTCAATTCCGCTTGATTGATTTGAAGTTATAGTATTTCCTGAAATTGTGTTATTATTAGAATAAATAATATCAATTCCGTTTAATTGATTTGAAGTTATAGTATTTCCTGAAATTGTGTTATTGGCCGAATTTCTCCAAAAATAAAGTCCACGTTTACCGACAGTTATATTATTTTCAAAAATACATGAATTCGTAACTGAGTTTAAATTAAATCCATAAAACATTCCTTCAATAGTATTTCTATTTATTTTAAGATTATTGGCATTGATTATGTTCATAACCCGTAAATCAGTATTTTCGGATATATTAAAGATATTTCCTGTGATATTACAGTTTTCAGAGTTGATTAGATATAGCTGATAATCTTGATAGATATTTGGCTTTATTGTACAGTTTTCAACCGTAATTTCGCTTGAATCGCCAATATAAATTACAACGGCGTTTTCATCAAGGAGCAAGTTTTTAATTTGACCATTTGTACAGTTTGATATAATAATCTGTGCTGCATCACTTGGAATTTCGCCAATATTTTCCGTATTTTTATAGAAATAAATTGTTTTTCCATTTATTGTATTTCCCGATACTGTGTAGGTAGTTAACTGTTCTAAACCGTAATTTCCACCAAATCCCGAAGACATCGAATTATTTATAACAGTTAAGTTGTATCCCGACCCCCATAGGGAACATAGATATGTTGTGTTTATCGTATTGTTTTCAACATTTGCGGAATTAATTCCGTTAAAAACAATACCCTCATGTTTAGAATTTATTTTAACATTTTTAATCGTGATATTTGCATGATTACTTGAATATATTCCGTAACTATTAATATTGGTATTTAAAATATGGCCTTGACCATCCAATATTACATTGTCAGATTTAATTTCAATTCTTTCTGCATTCGTAATATCTTCCATTAGGTAGTAAGTTCCCGGATTTGATATAACCCTTGTTGAAGCGTAGTTCGAACTAGTAATGTGGTTATAATCTATTGGATCCGGATCTCCTATCGGCAAAACTGCCGAAACAGACCCAATACAGATGATTAGTAAAATCGTTGTCATGAATTTTTTTAGGGTTGTTATATTATCCCCTCCATTTTAATTAATAAGTATATTTGAGTTATTAATCGTCGTTTATAATATTTTCTTTTTAATTGGGATAAAAAGACTAAATGAAAATTTAAAAAGAAAAAAATATTATTTTAAAAGCCCGAAAAAACCAATATGATTTTTTGCAGGATGTAATGGAATGTAAACTCTTGAATCTTTGTATTTTTCAAATTTTCCAAGAGCTGTTAATAGATCTAGTGCCATTTCAAGGTTTTCTAGGGTATGCCCATGTCTTTCAAGAGTTTCTAACACGAAGCGAGGAGGATCTTTTAGATCTAATTTGCCCTCCCATTTAACCCAATTTGTAATAGTTTCTATTAGGTCCATTTCCATTTTATTCCTTTTATCATTGGATTAGTTAAATTCGAAATATTTCTCATTTAAACTTTCAAGGGATCCATCCGCTTTCATATTCAATAATTCCATATTTATTTCATCTATCAAATCTTTGTTATCTTTTGAAGACACCACTCCAAAATAATGTATTTCAAGATTTTCTACCAGATAAGGCCCGGTTTTATCATCAGTGTTCAGGTGATATCGATAATCGGTAAATGCCCCATCTAAATTATCTGCTAAAAGATCAGAATGCATACTTTGAAAATTATCGTATCTAATTAATTCAAAGTTCATACTTTTTAGATAATCTTCTGCAAGATCTTCAAATGTGGAATCTGCCAGGGCACCTATTTTTTTATCTCTGAAATCTGTTAATTTAGTATATTTCTTATCGTTGGTAATGAGGGAGCAGTAAGAATACATGTAAATATCAGAAAAAACCACGTCATTTTCACGTTGTGTAGTTTTTGTAATTGCAGAAATTGAAAAATCAACATTTCCAGATTTTCCTGCAAGATAATTTCCATATTTGTAATTAGTTTCTACAAATATGATTTTTTTATCCATTCTTCGTCCAAGTTCATTGATAAGATCTATTTCAAATCCTTTCAATTCACCATTCTTATAATACTGATACGGGGGCATATGTGGATATATGCCAACTATGATACAATCATTATTCTGAATTTCCGGAGTTATGATACACATACCTACCACGAATAAAGCGGCAACAACTGCTAAGGGTAGAGGATTCATGATAACCACGCCCAAAAGTGAATATATGCTGCCAGATTTCAGATAAAACTCCCCTAAAAAAGTCTGTTATGTTGCCATATATATATATATATTAATTATTAAATTTTTAGATCATGTTGGATTGAAAATGTTAATCAGAACATATTATATAAAAACATGACCATATGTGGTTTGGGGGGGCACATCCCCCAATGATTCCTGAACAGACTATTTTGAAATAGGGGATAGTTTATAGGAGTTTAAACGTTGGATTATAAATATGGGGATTTTATTTAATTTGGGGAAATTAAATATTTTCAACACGATTTTTAATATTTGGGAGAATTATTTCTCCCAGATCCCACTCGTAAGAATTTTTACTTAGATAAACATATACATAAATTCTCTTTTCAAATTAGATCATTTATACTAATCGATCAATATATTAATCAACTGAACCCTTTCGATTCCATATTAAAAATAGTATATTTGTATTGATATTTGACCATTGAACTTCCTAAAAATGATTTAAATTATTAATTAAAATTATAATTAAATTATGTAATCGGCTTTTAAAAACGTAAGATATGAATCTAAATCGATAAAAAACAGTAAAGAAACTTTAAAAGGGAATATCTAATTAATCAATATTCCATTTTTCTTTTAATTGAACTACTGTTCCATCATTCTCCATTTCAAGAATTGCTGTATTTATTGCTCTTTTCAGATCATCATTTTCAGAATTTACTGCTATGGCATCATAATTGATATCCATCTGATCTCCAACAATTTTTAAAGAGTAGTTTCTATCATTTATAAGATTTTTAGCAGTTAAAAATTCACAAACTTCCGAATCGATGCTTCCAGAAAGTAAATCCTTGTGCATATATTCCTGATTCTCATAATGAACTAGTTCAAATTCCATATCATCCAAAAATCCTTCCATCAGTGATTCTTGAACGCTGCCCTTTAAAACCCCGACTTTTTTATTCTCAAGACATTTTAATCCGTTGCAGAAATCGTTTTCTTTTACAAGAATCGTTGTGTACGTTTTAAAATAACATCGTGAAAAGTCCACTTTATTCTCTCGTTCAGGGGTTATTGCAATAAGTGCTACCGCACAATCAATTTCACTGTTTTCGACAGCATCAAGAAGTGATGAAAATTCATATATTTTAAATTCAGGTTCTAAACTCATTCTTTTTGCAATTTCGGTTATTAAATCAATTTCAAATCCTGCCGGATTTTTGTTATCAAGATATGATATCGGAGGTAAATCTGGAGAAATTCCAATAGTTAAAATACCCTCTTGGATTGTAGTTTTATTCGTATTTTCGGCAATACAGCCTGAAAAGATTATTAAAAATATCGTTGAGATTATTAAAATTTTGGGATTAAACATTTTATTTCTCCTTTGCCTGATTTTTTGGATTAATCCAGTATACTGTATATATTGAATATTTGATCTAATTTTCTAAATGGATTAGATAGATATATTAATATATGGATTACCGGGGGACATAATATTAAGCATTTTTTAGATAATTTCATTGTTTGAAAAACACCCGTTTTGTAAACTATTTTTAAATCTATTTTTGAACTTAGTTTTGCATATTATTCTTTGGATTTTTAGTATACTTTCTGGTTTACTTATTAATGTTTATATCTGATTACGGCCATAACTAAAGTATACTCAATTTAGGAGATATTTATGCCGGGAAATGAAATGATATTTGGTTATGCCAGGGTTAGCACTCAAGATCAAAATGTGGATCGTCAACTAGATGAATTAAAAGCAGCAGGCTGTCAAAAAATATTTTACGAAAAAATTTCAGGGACAAAAATGGAACGGCCAGAATTTTTGAGAATGCTTGATCAGGTTCGATCGGGAGATTTGATAATAATTACTGAATTAACGAGGCTTTCAAGGTCAACTAAGGATTTACTTAATGTAGTTGAAATGCTTGAAGAAAAAGGTGTTTCAATAAAATCATTGAAAGAATCCTGGTTAGATACCTCTTCAGCACATGGAAAACTGTTATTTACCTTTTTTGCAGGAATTTCTCAATTTGAACGAGATATTATTTCAGAACGGGTAAAGTCAGGACTTCAAGCTGCAAGAGCACGAGGTAGGCTTGGAGGAAGAAAACCTGCAGATCCAAAAACAATTGATATTGCAGTTCGTATGTGGAAAAGTAAGGAATATTCAATCACTGAAATCTTAAAAACGTGTGGAATTTCGAGAAGAACTTTGTATAAATATTTAAAACAAGACGAAGAATGTAAGAAGATTATCGAAAAAGAGATATTAAATTAATCAAATCATTGGTCTTCATCATTTCTTGTATCAAGATCTGTTTCGGTAGCATATTGTAAGTCTTTTTTAAATTCCCCACTGATACATTTTCGTATATTGGCCAAACACGATTCAATTTCTCTTTTTAATTCATCTGCATTTTTATTTAACGATGAACCCAGATTAGCAACTTGTGACGCATCTTTTTTGATTTGTGTAATTGTCTTTAATATTTCTGAGATTTGATGTACTTCTTTTTCAATTTTAACAACATCTGATTCGTCCCCTAAAGTTAACATGCGAGCTAGTTTAACAGCAATTTCAAGATTATCATCTAAGCCATAAGTAATAATATAATTTCGCCCCAATGTAACAGGTTTTAAATTATGGGGCATCTGCTCTAATTTGTTAAATAAAAATATTCCAAATTTGGATTCTCTATTTCTAATAGCTTCATTAATTTCTTTAACTGTTTTTGGGGCACTTGAATAATTGCTATTTTTACACTCAACCACTACCTTAAGGGAATTATTTCCATTTATACTAATGACATAGTCCCCCGTTTTTTTATTTTCCGCTCCTTTATTATTACCTACCCATTCAATAATGTCATCCGCTTCACAAATATCGTTTAAAACCGTGTAAACATCTTCTTCAAAATCTACCCCTTTTAGGGCAGTTTTTTCGATTATTTCTTCGGTAGCTGATTTTACCACCATATTTTGAAGTATTTGTGATATTTGGGGGGTTAATTCTGATTTGAAAGTATTAATCTCTTTATCAATTTCTTGTGATAATTCACGTTTTAGATATGATATTGATGAATTTTCAGAATTTGAATCGAGTAATTTTATTATTTCATCTTTGCTCATTCCCGATTTTTCCTCTATTTTTGAAATAAGTCTTGAAAAAGGGCTTTGAGGATTGTTTAAATCAAAATTAACCTCTATGGATCTTTTTAACTCCCCATTTTCAGAATTAAAATAACCATCTAACAATTCATTTATCTGGTATAGTGGACTTTCGGTATTCGTTGGGGAAAGTATTGCATAAATTTGGGTTTTAAATTCATTTAATTTTGATCCCATATTTTCATTTAATGTTCCAACATTACCATCCATTTTGTCGTTTAATCCACTTACAACTTCTTTAATTAATACTTCATTCTTTTTAACTGAACCTTCGACATTGTTTATGAGTCTTTCAATTTCTTTGCTTACATACTCAAGATTATTCGAAGTTACCATATGTTTCAAACCAATGGTGCCAATTATTATTGCTTTTTCTAACCATTCATCCTTTTCTTCAAATTGTTCTAAAAATTCATATACTTCCCTATTTTTTAAATTAAAATCGTCAACATAGACAAATGAATCTTCTTTTAATGATATCATAACGTCCCCTCAGTTATTGGTGTTATAATTTTTTAAAAAATGGTATATGGTATTTTCGATTTAATTATTTTAAAAACAAAATTGAAGACGTTTTAAAAATGTATCAAAATTAGTTTTTTCAAGAAAATTTATTTCGAAAATTTAATATTTATGTTGGGGTAATTTTAATTTAATTTATGTGACGGGGGGAAATTTTGAAAATTAAAAAAATAATGGTTAATAATTACAGACTACTGAAAGAAATGAATCTCGATTTAGAGGATGATTTATCCCTAATAATTGGAAAAAATAATTGCGGTAAGACATCATTATTATCAATATTAAATAAATTTTTAAATAATTCACCCAATTTTTCTTTTGATGATTTTAATATTGAATTTCAGGATGGATTACGAGATTTTGTTTTGCAAAACACTGATTTAACTAGCCGGGGTATTTATTTAAAATTGTTCATAGAATATGGCGAAAAAGATGATTTAGCTAACGTATCTAACCTGATGATGGATTTGGATCCAGATAATAACAAAATAATACTTTCTTTTGGATATGTATTGCCAGACGATAAAATTGATAATTTGAAAGCAGATTTTAATGAGTATATTTCAAAAAAACCGAAACCTGAAGAAAATAAAAAAACCATTTTTAACGAATTTATAAAAAAAGAACATGGTAAATATTTTAAGACATTTAAAAAAACCGTAGGATATGATTTACAAACAGCATCAATTAACGAAAATAGATATATTGACTTAAACGAAAGAAAAATATCCCTGGACAATATTATTAATTTTAAAATTATCGGGGCAACTAGAAATGTTTCTAATAACGATTCCAACAAAACTTTGTCATTATTGTCATCTAAATATTATGAAAAAACTGAAGAAAGTAAAAAAGGACTGGATAATTTCAAAGAATTTAAAGAAATATTATGTAAAACTGATGGTGAGCTGGAAGATATTTATGGTAAGTTATTTGAAGACGTATTAACAAAAGTTAGGAAATTTGGCGGGATTAATGAGGGTGATTCTACAATAAAACTAGTTTCAAATTTACAACATAAAGAACTGCTTGGTGGAAATACTACGGTAGTGTATGAACATAATAAGGAGCATTTATTGCCAGAAAGTTATAATGGATTAGGTTATTTAAATTTAATAAGTATGATTTTTGAAATCGAATTAATATTAAGTGATTTCAGACGGGAAAATAAGGAAGATAAGAATCCTGCAGATATAAACATATTATTTATCGAAGAACCTGAAGCACATACTCATCCACAAATGCAGTCTGTATTCATAAAAAATATAAAAGAGCTGCTCAAAACCGAAAGTGGAAACTCTGACGGAACAGAATTTAATTTACAAACAATTATTACAAGTCATTCATCCCATATTGTGTCGGAAAGTGATTTTGAGGATATAAAATACTTTTATAAAAAATCTCAAAATGAAGTAATTGCTAAAAATTTGAAAGATTTAAAAAGTGAATACTTGGGTGCTGGTGAAGATGCATATTATAAATTTTTAAAACAATTTCTTACGCTAAATCGGGCAGAACTATTTTTTGCAGACAAAGCTATTTTAATTGAAGGGGATACTGAAAAAATACTTTTACCTGCAATGATGAAAAAAATTGACCAGGAATTTCCAGAAAACATGCCCCTTTTATCACAAAATATTTCAATCGTAGAATCCGGGGCATATTCCCACATTTTTGAAAAATTTATCGATTTTATAGGCATAAAATCATTGATAATTACGGATCTTGATTCGGCCAAAAAAGAACCTGTTCTTAATAATAAAGGCGAACAAGAAACGTATGATAACGGTAATCCTAAATACACAACCGGGAAAGTTAAAGTTTTTGAAGGGAATATTACAACAAATGCTTCTTTAAAATTTTTTCATGGAAAAAGAGAAAATTTAGATTATTTTTTGGGGTTGTCATGCGAATCTAAAAGATTATCTAAAAATAAAACAACAAAAAATTGGGAAACAGACGAAAATGGGAATTTAATGGTAATTTTCCAAGTTGAAGAGAGTAATTGCAATGATGAAAAATATTGTGCAAGGAGTTTTGAGGATGCATTTTTCCATTTAAATCGGAAGTATGTATGTGATAACATTGGTAATTTTCCAAGTTTACAATATAAAAAATATGTTGCTGACCAGACTAAAGATGTGTATACTTTAGCAGAAAAATGTATTGATAAAAAACCAGCTTTTGCAATAGAAATATTATTAAATAGCAAGGATACTGAAAATGGAAAAATGTTTGGCAATTGGAAAACTCCAAAATATATCCGGGAGGGGTTGATATGGTTGAAAAATTGCTAGAACCTGAAATAGTTGAGATATTTGGCCATGTGCTACGGGGGAATAATTTTCTTCTGAGTGGTGGGGCAGGTAGTGGAAAAACATATTCGTTAATCCAAGTAATAAGAAAGGCATTAAACGATAACCCTAATGCTAGTATCGCATGTATTACATATACAAATTCAGCAGTAAATGAAATTAAATTAAAGATTAATCATGATAACTTAATGGTTTCAACGATCCACGATTTTTTATGGAATAATATCAAACAATTCCAAAAAGAATTAAAAAATGGAATAATTGAACTTTCAGAACTAGAAACTTCAAAAATTAAGTTTAAAAATGAAAATGATAAAAGTCATTTTGTAGAAAATGTGTCAAATATTCAGTATAAAGAATATATTCAAATGAAAAATGGAATAATTTCGCATGACGAAGTACTCGTTTTAGCCCACCATCTGTTCGAAAAACATGATTTACTTTGTAATATTCTAAAAGATAAATTTAAATTTATATTTCTTGATGAATATCAGGATACCAATAAATTGGTAATTGAAATACTATTAAAGCACTTGAAAAAATGTAACAAGGAACAGATTATTGGATTTTTTGGAGACTCAATGCAGTCGATTTATGATGATGGAATAGGGGATTTAAAAGATTATGTAAACTCTGGAGAAGTTAAAGAAGTAGTGTTGAATCAGAATCGAAGAAATCCAAAATTAGTAATTGATTTGGCAAATAAGTTAAGAACCGACAATGTGATACAAGAACCTTCTAATGATATAAATGCACCAAATATGAAGGATGGGTCAGTAATTATTGGAAAAATAAACTTTTTGTATTCTACAACTAACGATGTAGAAAATATTAAATCTACACAGTATTTTTCAAATTGGAATTTTAATGATACTATTAAAACAAAAGAATTAAGTTTAACTCATAATCTAATCGCTCCAAAAGCAGGATTTTCAAATTTAATGGCAATATATGATAAAGATCCAATGTTTAGACTAAAAAATGATATATTATCTAAATCTAATGAAAAATGCATTGAATTGGATGATTCTAAGTCATTCGAAAAAATTATTGAAGAAGTTGATTCTTTATTTAGAAATTCTAAAAAACAGATGATAAACTCGTCAAACGAAGTAAAAGAACTATATGATCACCTGAAGAACTTACCATTTTCTGAGATTAAGAAAATTTATTTTGACAAAGATTCATTAATAGATAATAAAAAAGAAACAGATGATGAGGGTTCTAACGACTCAAAAAGGGATAATTTAATAAAACATTTGTTTAAAATAGAAAAAATTATTCAAAATTATAAAAATAAGGATTATAACGAGTTTATACGAAAAACAAATTTTAAAATAGATTCAATTGCAAAAAAAAGAGAACTAAAAAATATCATTGACAAAATAGGAAATTTTTCTGAACTTAAAATCGAAGAAGTAATTAATTTATGTGATGAAAAGGAGCTATGTAAAAAAGATGACAGTTTCAATACATTCATTGAAAAAAATCAATATTTGTATAATCGGGTTAAGGCCCTACAATATTTAGAATTTCAAAATTTATTTAATTATTTGGAGGGATTTACCCCATTTTCGACACAACATAAGGTTAAAGGGTCAGAATTTGAAAATGTACTTGTTATACTAGACAATGGGGGTTGGAATAATTATAATTTTGAATATCTATTTTGTAATAGGATAGATAAACAAAGTGTGTTATTAAGGACTCAAAAGATATTTTATGTATGTTGTACTCGTGCAAAAGAGAATCTAAATATTTATTACCATAACCCCAACTCTCAGACCATCAGCAAAGCAATTGAATGGTTTGGGGAAGAAAATGTCCATAATTTGGACGATAATTAAATTTTATTTAAAATATTGTTTTTTAGACCAACTCAAACGGCCAAATCTTCAATAAAACATTTTTCTCATCGAAATATTCAAAATTCACTTTTTCTAAAAATTTATCCGTTTTTGGATAAACTAACGCCATTTTAACATGCTTTTTACAATTATTTTCATAAATTTTAGCATATGAAAGCAGCTGATACATATCTCCTTGAGAAATTCCATAATTTGGAGAATTGACGTCAAGTATTTTCCATTTTGCATCTATTAAATAGATTGTATCATCTTTTTCGGCGTAAATATCGGGTTTTAATTTAAACATTTTTTTAAGATCTTCTTTTACAAGGAAAAATCTCGAATCTTGGGCTTTTACATAACTGAATTTTCCAGATTTTTTAAGTTTGTATGTTAAATAACTCTCAAATATCTTTTCCATTGGATAAAGCAATGCAAATGCAACATTTGAACCTTTAAAATTAATAAAACTTTCATTTTTTAAAAATACCCTGCACCAAAGAAGTATATTTTCATAATCTACCATTAATCTTCCAGATTTACAAGCGTTAAAATCTTTTTCAATGTTTTTTGATTCAGAAATTTCATCAAAAACAAAGCTGTATTCAGAAATATTTTTTAAATTTTTGCCAGATTTTGATCTTTTTGAAAGTTCTTTTAAAGTAGACTTTATAATCCTATTTTCAGCCATGTCTTTTATAAATTCGTCAAATTCAACAAAAAATCTTTCTTTATGGATTAGATTATGCTTAATATGTTCTTTAAATTTCAATTTTCCCTTTAAAACGTTTAAATTCTTTTGTGTTTCAATATAATCTGATTTTAAACCCCTTTTGATTAAAACTGAAAGTTCATCTAAAAACATGGTTATAAATATTTCATTTAAGGGCATTCTGTCAGTTTTCAGGTTTGATAAATCAAATTTTTTGAAAGGTGAATCTTTCAATGTTTTTAGCATTTTTAAAAAGAGTTTTCGTGTATCTGAAACACTCAAATCTTTACTTTTACCATATATTTTTGGTAAAATTTCAATAGTTACGCCATTTTTCATTTGAATTATTCCAACGTAGTTTTTAGCCTGTAGAACTTCTCCATAGTTCTTTTTGTAAGTTATAGTTAAAAATTCATCCGTATTTTTATCTTTGTTCTGCAAAATAAAGGTTTTTAAATCGTTAAATACGGATTCTTTTAAAGAAATATATGTATCAAACTGTCTATTTTCATTTCCTTTTACAATAATTCCAAATTCTGTGACGGTAAACTGATTATTCATTGATAATCAGCCCTTAAATCTTTTCATAAATCTTTTTAAATGTTTCAGGAGTTATATCTCCAATACAGAGATCTGGATTTATTCTATATGTTATCATATCTTCATATTCTTCATGATCAAAGCCGATTACTGAATTTTCTTTGAATTTTTTGCTTTGAATAAATCTGACTGGGATATCTTCGTAGTTTTCGGTTTCTTCCATTCTATTTAATTGTCTGAAGTGGTCTCCAAGAACGATCTGTATTTTTTCATAGTTATCGTAGAAATACTCCTGTAAAAGTGGAATTATTTTATTTTTAAAGATTTGACAGAGTTTTTTAAACTGTTCTTCTTCATTTTCAATGTATTTTAAAGGTAGGAAATATGCATGGCCGATTTCATGATCTCTATCGTATAAAAATTCAACTCTTTCGTTCAATTTTTCAAGCATCTGTTTTAGATTTATTCCTTTTACAATAATTCCATTCAATAATTCTGGGTCAGGCATCAATTCTTCAAAGTGGAACCTTCTTCTAAGTGCAGTATCCATTAAAGCAATTGATCTGTCAGCAGTATTCATCGTACCTAAAAGATAGAGATTTTTTGGAACCCCAAAAGTGTCTTTTGAATATGGAAGGGTTGTAGTAATCTGATTTTTAGTTCCAAGCCTTTTATCATCTTCAATCAATGTAATGAGTTCCCCAAATATTTTAGAAATATTTCCACGGTTTATTTCATCAATTATTAGGACATAGTTTTTTTCATCCGTTTTTACGGATAATTGTTCTGCAATTTTATTAATTCTGGTTAATAGTCCGTTGTAATACGATTCCAAGCCCCCGCCTGTAATGATATTATTTTCTCCAGTATCATACATTCTTTTTAATGTATTAATGCTTAGATTATATTCGCCAGATACATTCCCTTTATCATAAAAAATAGTTTTTTCGTTTACTTTTTTAATTAAATAATGGGAATTTGGATTTTTCATATCTATTCTAATGGTTTCCCCATTTTCGAAATCAGTATTTCCAATTAATTTAGTAAATACTTCATCAAATCTCGGTTTATTATTTTCTACATCGGAATTGTTTGAAATGAGATCTTTAAGATTTTCAATTAACAAATCCTCTTTTGAAAGTTTATAAATTGACATTTGTGAAAAATTCTTTTCTTTTAGGATTTGTGAAACCGGGGCCGGTTCATCAGCTACCCAAAGCCATTTAACTTTTCTAAATTGATAGTATCTTATTTCAGAGTCGTTACGGTATTCGTAATCGCCAATAATTTGACATATTGCTTTAAATTTACGGTTTCCATGAGTAATTACTACAATATCGCCTTTTTTCATTCCATTGATAAATCGATCAACAGCAGTTGGTCCAAAAGAAGCGTATTGTGGGTATTTCGTGTCATGTACTTTCTTTATCGCATCTAATGAAGTACTTTTACTAAAGTCAATATCTTCTCCCCAACCCAATGCAATGACTCCATTTTCAAAGCAGTATTTAAAAATAGGATCTGCATCGATAGATACATCACCCAATGAAAGTTTGAATACATTTGATTTATTTTCATCAAAAGTATACCCTGTAATTACGGTAGATTTCTTTGCTTTTGCTTTTAAACACAATGTTTTAAAAATTCCATCGTCTATCTGGTATTCAATTGAATTGCTGTCCGAATTTTCTAAAACGGGTTTAATTCCTTCGATAAAATCTTCGTAGGAATATGACTGGTGAAATGTTATAAATTCAATTTGACCGTTTTCTCTCAGGTTTTCGTACCTATCTACGAGCTCTTCCCTTGATTTATTTGAAATATCGCCATCAATTATTTCAACTGCTTTTTCAGTTACAGAATATGTTTTTCCAGTTCCAGGAGGGCCGTAAAGTATCGTGTTTAAAGGGAATTTTTTATTTTTCGAGGTAACACTAATTTCTTCAGATTCTTCTTCGATAAAATCTTCGCTTTCATCTTCATCAGATTCTTTAAACCTACTTTCTAAAATGTCATAATATTCAAAAATGTCCATATTTTCAGGTTTTTCTTTAAATGCACAGGATTGTAGTTCAGAAACTGAACCATTAAATTCAACCCCGAGTGCTTTAGCCAGCATTTTTGTATTGTATATGGAAACTAGCTTAGGACTGTTTCGATCTTGATAAATAAATGCAATTTTCCACTTTACTGCATTTCCGAGATCTATCGAATCGATTTCATTAAATTTTCCGGCTCTCGATTTTTCAATTATATCCATTACCATATTTTTAACTGTTTGGAACGCCTCTTCCTCAGTTTTTCCGTATTTTTCGTACCAACCGTATTTTTCAGAATATTTTCGACCTCTTTCGTTTTCTTTGTTTTCAGAGTTCGTTCTAAATATCCCAAATTTAAATGAAGCACCCCCACCTATTCCGCCCAATTCATGAGCTTTACGTTCTAACCAGTAGCAAAAATAGTCATTATTTCCTAAATTTGTGTATTCTTCTAAAGTCATGCTTTTTACTTTTTCAACAGGCCATCGTTGAAGAAATTCATCCCATAATTGATATTTTTCCTTGATATCCATAATCTCCCTCATACAAATTAAAAACCAATATAAAGGGTATTTTTCATAATATATGTCGTTTTTGATATAATTTTCCGATTAAACTTTAAAAATGTAAAATTTAATAATTAATTGAATATAACTTTAAGATAAAGGGGTATCATGGGGTTTCAAGCAGTTAAATCAGTGGATGAACTTTATAATGGAGTTAAACCTAAAAAAATTGTTTTAACAAACGATGCAGCTTTGGCAACTGCATTAAATAAGCGTATCGATAAACCAATGATTGGAAAATTTGCATACACTTCACAAGAAATTGCACAAAAATTTATTCCAACATATTTTGATGAGCAAAAACTCTCGAAAACTGACGTAATTTTAAAAATTTCAAAAGATTTTGGATATGATATAAAATCAGTTCATAGTGCTGTTGAAAAAATTGTTGAAATAAAGAAACATTCGAGAAACGTTTCAAAGTACATAAATTCTTACGAAAAAAGGATACTGGATAAGTACAATTCGCTTGCAACAACTGAAAATACCCTCGAAAAATTTGATTTTTACAAACATTTCAAAAATTATTCTGAAGACGAGGTTGCAGTCATTGGATTTGAAAATTTTAGTAAAATTGATAAATTGGCTCTTCCAAAAAATTTTACAAAAATATCACCGTTTAAAGAAGAACCGAAAGATTTGGAAAATTTCTATTTATTTAAAAATGAAAACGAAATTTCAGATAGAATTTCAAACATTATTAATCCGGAAAACCAGAATGATTTTTCAATAATTTTAAACACGGAAAGTACAATTCTTGATATTTTGAAAGCTAAGCTGTATAAAAAAGGAATAAACCTAAATGTAAAAGAATATTTGCATGAAAATTTGAATTTAAGATCTATTTTAAACCTATTGACTCTTTCATTTCAAATAAATGAATTATATTTAAGGGATTTAGCTCCTTATTTTGAAATGTTTAATATTGGAACTTCAGAAGGATATTCAAATTATACGTTAAAAGATTACTCTGAAAACGTTAATACTGATGAAAATTTTAACAAACTATGCGAATTTTTGAAAAATATTTCAGAATATCGATTTTTAGATCTTTTAACCTTTTTAAACGATTTTGAAATCGAAATACCCTATGAATTTAAAAAAACACTACAAAAACTCGAAATTTATGATAAAAAAGTAACTTATCAAAATATTCAAAATTTAACGTACTATATTGATAACTTCGATGTTGAAATAGGAAATTCAAAATCTGGTGTCCTTTTAATCGATGCTAAAAATTCGGTTTATGTTGATAAACCTGTCTGTATTTACGTGAATATCGATTCATCATGGACAAAAGATGTTAAAAAAGCCCCATATATTTCTAAAAAAGACGAAGAACAAAAAAACCTTTCAAATTTCCAAATATTATTATCACAAGGGCAGCTTCAGTACTACTTTGTACCAGAATTTAAAAATGGTGAAAAAACAATTCCTTGCTTTTACTTTAACCAAATTTTTGAAAAAGAGATTGAAAGTTTTAGGGATGAGATATTTAACGTTAAAATTCTATCAAATGGTAAAAATAGTATGATAGAAGAATTTTCTGAGGATTTTGAATCAAAAGAACCAATTACAAAGCACATTTTTTCTCAGAGCAGTTTAAACAACTTTGTACTTTGTCCAAAAATTTATGAAATATCTCGGATTTACAGGAGTGACAGCAAAAACTACCATGTAAAAGGAAATTTACTCCATGAATTCGCAGAATTTTACGTAAATTATCCTGAAGTTGTAAATGGAAAAGGATATGAATATTTTGCTGAAATTTTATCTAATGAATATTCTAAATTAATCGATATTTTATTAAAAGACCTTGAAAAAACGGAGTTTTTAATTGCTATTAAGAATACTGTAGAATTTATTGATTCAACTACATTTGATTTCGAAAGCACGTTTAATTTAGAATCTAAAAAACAAAATGAGAATTTTTTATCAAGATTATTTGAAATGCCCTTATTTAGAAAAAATACTGAAGTTTACTTTGAAGATCTAAATTTTGGTTTGAATGGTTTTATCGATTTATTGATTGATAATTCAACAATTTTGGATTACAAATCTTCAAAATCGGTTAAATCGGCTTCAAAAATTTTGAAACTCTGCAATATTAAAAAATTAGGGTCAGAAATCGATTTTCAGCCAATGGTATATTTATTAAAACTTAGAACTGAAAATCCAAATAAAAATCTTTCATTTAAGTACTATTTCTTCCTGGGAAATAAAAATAAAGTTTTAGATGGAACCGGACATTTTGATGAAAATATTGTTGATATTATGTATTATCCAACTTCGTTTAATGATTTTGTATTGTCAGATGAAGGTTTTGAACTCGCACTTGGAAGTAAGGAGCGAATGAATTTTGTAAATACTGTTTCAAAAGAGTATATTTTGGAGTATTTTACAAAAAATCCGTTTAATTCTGAAATGACCAATGAATTTTTAGAAACACACAAATTTGGATTTTTAGAACATATTCTAGCATACAGCCCCAAAAAAACCGTTGAAAAAGGGGCTTTGAGTTTTTATAAAGAACTTTTAAACATAAAAAACGGAACTTCAAGGGCAGTATCAAAAGCGGTATTTTTTAAAGACGATCTCGACAATTTTGAAGAATTTTTAAAAGGTAAAATTGAGGAAGTTAAATTATATTCTGGTTTAGGGTATCCGTATCTTCCAATAGTATCAGAACTCTGTAAAAATTGCGAATATTCAGACATCTGTTTAAAAAGGGGGGATTAACTTGGTTTTCAATCCAAAACAGGACGAAGTAGCTGAAAATATTAATGGAATTTATGTTGTGGATGCAGGACCTGGAACTGGGAAAACCCACACAATCACAAAACGATATTTAAATATTTTAAATTCTGCGGATATTGGTGATATTTTACTTCTCACATTTACAAAAAATGCTGCAGAAAATATGAAAAAGAAAATATTTAATAAAGTTATAAGCCACGATTCGTCCATAAACCTTCTTGATGCAAATATTTCAACATTTCACTCATTCTGTAATAAAATATTACGGGAAAACCCCGAAAGCGCACCTTACTACCTTGGAATCAATGAACCACTATCGAAAAATTATTCGATTTTAGAAAGTTCAATCCTTGAAAACTACTTCTTTAAATCCGTTTACTACGATTTTAAAGAAAAAAACCTTGAAAAATACCCCGAAATATTTAAAACAGTTTCTAAAAACTATTTTGAAATTTTATTTTTGATAAAAAAACTGCTTTCAAAAGGGATCTTTCCAACAAAGGATGGATGGTTTTTAGATGGTGAAAAAAGACTTATTGGAGATTTTGAAGAATTTTTAAAAGTTTCCAATAATTCAAATGCACCAGTTATGGGTAAAAAAGATTTTACTCAATCAAAAATGCTAAAAAAATTTAAAAGTTCGGGGGATAAAGTATATCTTGACACTCCCGACGATATCGAAGAAAATAAACAAATCAGTCAAAAGTACATTGAAGAATCGTTTAACGAAGATAGGGCTGACTTGCTTTCATTTATTCATGATATTTATTTTAATTACATTGAAAAGTCAGTTATCGAAAATAAACTCAATTTTGACTTTCTAACGATGTTTTCATACCTCATGTTATATCACGACCATAAATTAAGGGAAAATAATTCGTTTAGGTATATTATGGTCGATGAATTTCAGGATACTAATGAGTTGCAATTTATTTTAACATTAATGCTTTTAAAAGAGCCAAATTTATGTGCTGTTGGAGACTGGAAACAGGGAATATATGGATTTAGAAATGCTACTATTGATAATATATTGAATTTCGAAGAAAAGCTAAATGAATATAAGAACCTGTTAAACGATGAATTTGAAAGAATTAAATTTGATTTAAATGCAGAAAACAAAGAATTTGTAATAAATTTTAGAAGTTCACAAAAAATCCTTGACTTTTCAAATAACGCATTAATTGCAAAAGGTTCGAGTTCTGAAGAAATAGATTCCAACGAAATTTTAAAAAATGTTACAAAACTTTCTGCAAATTTTGATATGAAAGAATATTCTGAAATTGAATTTATAAATTCTAAAGATAAAGAATCTGAAATAAAATCGATTCTTTCAAAAATCTCGGAAATTGTAAACAATGAAAAATACAAAATTGTTGATTATAACGATGAAAAACCGGTATTCCGGCCGATTGAATATTCCGACATTGCAGTTCTTTCAAGAACTAGAAACTTCGGACTAGAAATTCACAAACACGCTAAAAAATTAGGAATTCCAGCAAAATATGATGGTGGAATTGAATTATTTAATGCAAGGGAATCAGTTTTAATTTTAGCATGGCTTAGGCTCCTTTCAAATATTGACGACAAACGAGCATGGGTTACAATACTTGCTGAAGATAATTACCCATATTTGGAAAAGCGAAAAATTATTTCTGAAAAAGAATATCCTGAAAAATACATTGAATTTAGGAAAAACTTGCAAAAAATTCAAAATAATGTTATATTTTTAATTTCTGAAATTTTTAAACATTACAACATAGATAATGATTATTCTAATGCAATTACGGCCCAAATATCTAGTCTTTGTTCCAATAATTTAATATCAACTAAAATTTTAGCAAATTTCATTGAAGAAGCAATTCAAAACAATGAAACTTTTGAAATCGAAATAGATTCTTCTCCAAATTCGATCACCATCCAGACAGTTCACGGATCAAAAGGGCTTGAATACCCTGTAGTATTCATTGTAAATTGTAACCAAAAAAATTTCCCATCTGAAATGTCTGAAAAAGGACTTTTAACCCATTCTGATTTATATGGGGCTAGATTATCTAAAATATATGGAATTAAGGGGGAATATCACAGTTTATTTAATAATTGGAAAGCAGATCTTTTAAAAGCTGCTGTTTTAAGGGAATATGATGAAGAGAGAAGACTGATGTTTGTTGCAATAACTCGTGCAAAACAGTACGTTTATTTTACGGCGTATAACCCTTCAAACTTTTTCAAGGAATTATCTAGGGATTTTTCAATTTTAGAACCTTCTGAATTCGAATTTTCTAAAATTGAGAATGATGTAGAAATTCAAAATACTGAATTTGAACTTGAAAATTATGTTAAACAGGGCCATATTTACAGTGTGCATGATTTTATAGATTTTACTCCCTCTGAGGGTGGAAGAGGAATTGAATTTGGAAACTATATTCACCACGTTGCAGAGCAGTTCGCACTGAAAAAAGAGGTTTTTGACGATTCAAAAGAGGTTTTAGAAGTTAAAAACTTTATAGATTCGTTAGACGCTATTGAATTAATTCCTGAAATTGAATGTTCTCTTCCAGTAAACGGAAATTTAATTCGGGGAATTATTGATTTACTTGCCATGTATGATGATAAAATAGAAATAATTGATTATAAAACAGACGTTTCAAAAATAAACCATGAGGAATATAGAAAACAGCTTTCAATTTATTATTATGTTGTAAAAGAATATTTTAAAAAGAATACATTATGTAAAATATATTATGTAAGTTTAGAGGAAGTTGTTGAAGTAAATCCGTTGGGATATGATGAATTGGTTAGTTTAATGTCTGAAAGGATTTGATTAAATACTCATTATTTCTTTTAAAAAAATATAATGTGAAACAGATGATTCCAGAATCTCCAAATATGCTAGAACATATCCCAGAAGACTTTAAGTACTGGCGAAAGTACCAGCAGGAAAAAGTTGAGGAGATTTTAGGCCATATTTCAAACGGTAAGAAAATAATCGTTTTAAATGCGCCAACTGGGGCTGGAAAATCACTTTACAATATTTCGGTTGGTTCAATTTTAAATTCTTTAAACGAAAATAATAATGCCTTTGTTCTAACTTCAACTAAAATGCTTCAAAATCAGTATTCAGACGAGTTTCCAGAAGTAAGGGTGATTAAAGGACGTGCAAATTACCCTTGCAAATCTTGGGAATGGCTTTACAATTTAAGAAAGAATGAAGATGCTAAAAAAGGGAAAAAAACTGAAGAATACAAAGCGAAAACCTTTGAAGACTGTTATAAAATTGCTAAAAACACAAAATGCAATTTTGAAGGCGTTTGTGAATATAAACTTGCTAAAAAAGAGGCTTTGGAATCTACTTTTGCATGCATGAATATGGCTTATTTTATCCTTGCAGTCCCGAATGAAGAAGTAGGCTTTGAAAACAGGACTTTGTGCATAATTGACGAAGCACACAACATTGAAGATACATTAATGAACCATTACACGATTGAAATTACTAAAAAACGTGTGGAAAAATTAAGAAAGAGTTTAAAAGAACAAAAAGAAGTTAACTTTCCAAAAGAAAAATGGAATGGAATTTTACCTGTAAACATCTATTTTAAAGATATTATAAACTACGCAGTCGATGCAGCATTTGAAAATATCTACGAAGGGGAAGCTGAGCTCTTAAATTTTTTGAAAAAAACAGTTTACAGTGATATAAAAATAATCCTCGATAAGCAGTTGGTATCTAAAGATATCTTTTTTATGAAAGTTAAAAATCAAAATAACCTAATAAATATGTCTAATTTAGAAAGAAAACAGAAATTGATTAATTATTCTAAAATGTTTTTACCATCAAACTATATAGACCTTTCAGAATCTGAAACAACGAGATTTATGGATTCTATTGAAAAATACCAAAAAAGAATAAAAAATGCCATAAATCTATTCGATGATTTATACAAAATTGAAGAAATTCAAGAATCTGGTGAAATGGGTGCCAAATGGATTCCAACACATGTTGAAAGAAATTATGGAAAAAACGTTGGAACTTATTTGGAAAAAATCATTTTAAAACCAATCGATGTTAAAGACTTAAAAGAAGAGCTGTTCGACCAGGCTGAATTCTATATTTTATCATCTGCAACGCTTTCAAAGCAGCATATGAAAGATCTCGGATTTTCTGAAAAAGATTATGCAGTTGTAAGTGTTCCTGCATCTTTTCCAGTTAAAAATCGCCCTTTAAAAATAATAAACGAATTCAACATGAAGTATGAATATTTAAATAAAAAAGACTATTTCAAAAAAACTGTTGAAAAATTGGATTTAATACTTTCCAATCATAAAAATGAGCGTGGAATTATCCATGTTTCATCAAATAAACTCATGAAAGATATTTTTAAAAATTCGATTCATAAAAACAGGATGATAAAGGTAACATCTAATGGAAATCTTTCAGAGGGGATAGAATCTATCGATTCAGGATTATATTATCACGAAAAGAATAATAACAGCGTTTTAATTTCCCCAAGTTTACATACGGGGGTTGATTTTAAAGATGATAAAGCAAGATTTCAGATCATTTTTAAAGTTCCGTTTCTTGCGGGAGATGAGCAAGTAACTGCAAGGCGAAAAAAAGATCCAAACTGGTATTTTGGAAAAGCAGTAACCCAGATGATTCAGTCGTATGGGAGAACCACACGTTCAGTTAATGACTATTCAATAACGTATATTTTAGACAAACGAGCACTTCATTATTTAAAAAATGATAATTTTACTCCAAATTGGGTAAAAGAAGCTGTTATTAAATACAATACTGTTGAAGATGCTTTAATAGACAAATCATTATAAATTAAATTTTGGAAATTTTACATTTGTAACTAACAAAATCCATATTTTATTGGATAAACTGTTCGAAATTAATTTTTAAAAATTAAAAATTGGTAGTTAATTTTGGGCATTCGTCAGCTCTTTTGCTCTTTCAATGTAAATATTGGCTTCAGAATATTTCCCAATTTTTTGTAATGTTAATCCTTTATTATAAAGAGCTTGCGTATTGTTTTCATTCAGTATCAATACTTCATCGTAATAGCCGTTAGCTTGAGCATAGTTTTCTTGAAACTGGAGTACTCTGGCTTTTCCATATAGTGCATCTTCGGTTTCAGGTTTAATCGAAAGTGCTTTTTCATAGTATGGAAGTGCATCATTGTAACGTTCAAGTTTTAAAAGCAAATTTCCGACATGACATAATGTATCAATGTTTTCAGGATCAATTTCATAAGCTCTTACATATGAACTAAGGGATTCATCGTAACGTTCAAGGTTTTCTAATGCAATCCCTTTATTTTTATATATCTCATCATTTGGATTAATTTTATAAAATATGCTATCCAGTGCGATATCATAGTTTAATATGGCCATTTCATAACGCCCTTGGCTTAGATACGAATCTCCTTTTGCTACATAGTCAGTATTATCAGTACAGCCTGAAAATGAACTAACTAATATGATCCCGAAAATAAAAAGAAAAAGTTTTTTCATAGCAGATCCCTCGCTTAACCCCACAAAGTTTTATTGTATTTCGGGGTTTTACTTTTGGTTCCACCATATTTTTCAATTAGTTCTCTTTCCATTTTTTTGGCGTTAGATTGTGTTTTTTTGTTAGTTAAAACATTCATATGGGTAAATTTTTTACCTGCTCGTGCGTGTTCTTTTGCTCTTCTTTCGGGATCGTTTGAAATCCCAATATATACTTTTTTACGCCCTTGTTTTAATTCATAGACTTTTGTTGTTCTTTGTACCTTGGCCATAAAACCACCATTTTTGTTATTTTCTAAATCAGGAATAAAACGCATTTTAAATAGCGTTTGCAGAGTTTTGACTACCATAATCGTCACAAATCCGATCAGATGGTTATATATATCATAAATTCAAAAGTGGAAATTGTGTTCTAAATATTGGATTCCACGTTTGAATCAAAATTGTTTCTTTTTTACATTTTATCACACCTCAGAGGATCTTATCGATCATACTCGCATAATATACGATTATTTTTAAAATTCTCAACTTAACAGTATTAAAAACAATAGAAAACTGACGAAAAAAGTATTTCTAATTTTTAAAAAGATATTTTTTCATCCCTTATTTCTACAGTAATTATCCTATCAAATAATACTGGCCCATAACGATATTTAAGTATTAACAAAAAAGTAAGTTTAATATACTTAATATTATTAATTTATAAACTATATTTAATTTTAAATATGTGGTGATTATTTTGGAAATACCATTAAGGGTCCATATATGCTTAGTTGGTTTCGAAGTAGAAAGAATAAGCAAAGCCGCACTGGAAAGAAAAGCAGACCGAGTATATCTTATTACAAAACATAAGGATGATAAAGGACGTGTTTTTTTTGATAAAAATAAAGAAATCCTTGAAAAACACAATGTTGAAGTTATTGGAAAATTTATTGATGATATTGTATTGGAAGACATCCTCAAAGTTACTAAAGAAATTATAAAAAATGAAAACACTGAAAATACAATTTACATAAATATCTCATCAGGTAGTACACTTGCTGCAATTTCAGGAATGCTCTGTTCAATGATGTATTCCACAGATAAAAGAATTATTCCTTATTATGTAAAAGCAAAAGATTATTTGGATAAAACAAAGAACGAAGACAAAGAAAAAATAACTGAAATCATGGGCAAAAATTATGGGGGTACCCCCCCTATTACGAGCGGAATTTTAGCTATTTCAGATATTTTAACGTTCCCAATGAGTTTGCCAAGTAATGAATTATTAATATTTTTAAAAGAGATACAAAAAGAAAAAGATGGCATATCCATAAGCGCATTGATTGAATTTTCAAAAACGGATGATAATATTGCCAAATTTCGGGAATTAACTAAACGAAATGACATTAAAGAATCTTCCCAGAAAACAAAACAAAGTGAATATGCTTGGATAAACCAAAATATCTTAAAAAAACTAAGGGATGAATGGGAACTAATAACTATTGAAAAAAGGGGAAGAAACCATTTTGTAAAAATAAACGAGAAAGGAGAAAAAATGTTGAAATATTTGTGTTAATATCAAATATGGAACATTATTTAATATAATGCACTAATTAATACTACATTATGGGATAAGGGGATATATGAAAGTATTCTTAGACACTGAAACAACAGGCCTTGAACCTGGCCAAATTGCGCAGATATCGTACATAATTTCAGATGATGATTTGAATATTCAAAAGGCAGAAAACATATATTTCAAAGTTAACTCCATGGAAACAAAAGCTCAAAGTGTTCATGGGTTGTCTATTGAAAAATTAGAACTGCTTTCTGACGGAAAATCATTTACAGATCATGCTAATCAAATTTTAGATGATATTGACCAGAAAATCTTAATTTGTCACAATGTTCCATTTGATTACAAATTTTTAAACTCCGAATTTGTAAGATGTGGCATTGAATATGATCCTAAAAAATTCTGTACCATGAATCACTACACCAATTTATGTGGGATTCCTAATCCTTATCGTCCAGGTTATAAATGGCCAAGACTGGAAGAAACTTTGGATTTTTTAAGTATTGAAAAAAGTGAAGTTTTAAAAAATGCATTGAACCTTTTTGGAAATACGACTGGTTTTCACGATTCCAGATTTGATTCCATGGGTCTTTTTATGATTTATAAAGAAGGAATTAAAAGAGGATTTATACAATAATCGCAAAAATAATTAAAATACATTTTAACAAAATTTGGTGTTTTAATGGGGCGGGCTCTTGAATTACTAAACAAAATGCGGAAAAATAAGTCATTTAATGACTATATTGAACATGTTAGGGAAATTCCTGAAAAAGATGCGGAGTACTCCGAAGAAGAATTAAATCTTCCACAATGTATTCAAAATTATTTGAACGGTAAATATATCAAACCATATACGCACCAGTATGAAACACTAAATCATGCAAGGGGTGGAAAAAACGTACTTATTACAACTTCAACCGCTTCTGGAAAGAGTTTATGTTTTAATTTGCCCGTATTCGAGAAGTTAGCAAACGATAGTTCCGCAACTGCACTTTACATTTATCCAACAAAAGCACTGTCAAATGATCAATTAACGACTTTAAAATCCATGGACTCTGAAATGAGTTTGAAAATTTATCCCGATAGATATGATGGAGATACAAATCGGGATTTAAAATCGGAAATTAGGGCCACTAGTCGGTTGGTAGTTACAAACCCATATATGCTTCATTTAGTACTCCCATATCATAAAGGATGGACTCGCTTTTTTGAAAATCTTAAATATGTAATCATTGACGAAGCGCATATGTACCGGGGGGTTTTTGGATCCCATGTTTCTTTTTTAATTAGGCGTTTAAGACGAATTTGTGAAAATTATGGATCAAACCCCCAATTTGTAATGTCTACTGCCACCCTTGCAAATCCAGAAGAGTTCTCTCAAAAATTAACAGGTCTTGATTTTGAAGTTGTTGAAAACGATGGATCTCAAAAAAGTAAAAAATATTTTGTACTTTATAATACGATGAAACAGACAACTTCAGAAGATTCATGGAATAAAGCAGCAGTTCGATTATTTAAAGCGAGTATGTTGTCAAAACTTCAAACAATTGGATTTACACGAACTAGAAGAATGACTGAACTTCTGACCGTTTGGGTAAAAGAAGACCTTGACCCAACACTTCAAAATAAAGTTTCGGCTTATCGGTCAGGATACAGTACAAAAAACAGAATTGAAATAGAAAATCGTCTTAAACAGGGCAAATTATGGGGTATTTTTTCAACAAATGCCTTGGAAGTTGGAATTGATATTGGATCTCTTGATTCAGTACTAATGTATGGCTATCCTGGAACTTTAATGTCACTTTGGCAGCAGGCAGGCCGTGCTGGACGTTCAGGAAGTGATTCGATCGTTACACTTTTTGCAAATTCTGATGCACTTGACCAATATTTGGTAAAACATCCTGAAATGATATTTGAAAAAACTCCTGAAAATGCGGTAGTCGACTTGAATAATTACCATATTCTTGAAAAACAGCTGGAATGTGCGGCCTATGAACTGGAGCTAACTCCAAATGGTAAAGATTCAGATTTTTGTAACGGCATCGAAAAACGTATTTTGAGAATGGAAGAGAATGGACGTTTAAAAAAACAGAATGGAGGATATGTGTCAACCACTGAAAATCCTGCTTTAAATGTAAATATGAACGTTGTTTCATCTGAAATTTTCAAAGTTATTGATGAAAATGGAAGAAAAATTGAAGAAATCGATAAATGGCACGTATATTGTGAAGCCCATAAAGGTGCAATTTTAATAAATCAGGGTGAAAAGTACCTGATTAAAGATATTGATCTTGAAAATAAAAAATGTATCGCTAAAAAGGTGAAATACGATTACCATACCGATGCATATGCCACAACCGATATAAAAATTGAAAAAGAACTTAATTCAAGAAATTACGGGGAATTTACCTTTCATTTTGGGGAAGTTAATGTAATTACCAATTACTTCGAATTTGCAGAAAAAAAGTATGGAACTGTCCTAACTAGAAAACCTTTAGATTTACCTCCTTTAACCTTCAAAACCACCGCAATGTGGATTACATTTCCACCAAGATTCATGAAATCAGTAACTGAAGGAGATAAAAGTGACATTGGTGGACTTCACGGTGCAGAACATGCAATGATAAATATATTCCCTCTTCACGTGATGTGTGATAGAAGCGATATTGGTGGAGTTTCAGATCTAAAACACCAAGATACCAAACGTCCAACGATTTTCATATATGATGGAATGGAAGGTGGAATTGGATTATCTGAAAAAGCATTTACGCTTCCAAAGAAGATCGTTAAAACTGCTTATGAACTTGTTCGGGATTGTAATTGCGAAACAGGATGTCCTGCATGCATTTATTCTCCAAAATGTGGAAATTCAAATCAAGAACTTGATAAAGTTTCAACTTTAAGGATCCTTGAAGGATTGAATAAAAAACTTGAATTTGAACTAGATTGGTGGCTTGATAATAAGGAATAGTTAGAATTTCAAAAAATAACGGTAATTTAATCTAACAATATTAAATTTATTTTTAAATATTAACATTAAATTGTAAATTAAAAAGTAATTATCTTAACTAACAATTTGCACATTTTGTCTGATTAATTACTAAAAATTAATTTTTTTGCTAGTTAGAAATTAAAATCTATTAATTAATCGATTATCCAAAAATTCAGTAAATATATTTTGAATTATTTTGTAAATCTATTTTTAAATTCAAGGTTACATTGTAGATTAAACCTTTAAATTATATATACTATTTTTAATAAATTTAGTATTCAGTTAATTTTAATAATCGGGGGACATTATGGACAAATTTGGTATAAATAAGGTTGAAAATAAAATTTGTAATGTCATAGGGGATTTTGGATTTAAAAAAAAGGAAAATGGATATGAAATAGATAGGTATTCTGGAAATTCAAAAGAAATTATAATAAATGAAAAATACAATGAAATCCCGATAATTGGCATTGGGGACGAAATTTTTCACTATTCCGGATTAATGAGTGTAACTATTCCTGAATCCGTAACGTATATAGGAGATAGGGCATTCCACGCAAACAACTTATCAGAAATAAGTATTCCAAAATTAGTAAGTCATATTGGGGACATGGCATTTTCCAACAATGAATTAACAAGCCTAATTATTCCAGAATCAGTTAAAGCTATTGGAAATAATGCTTTCAAAAATAATAAGTTAACACAGGTAGTTATCCCAGAATCCGTAACGTATATCGGAGAATTTGCATTTCATAAAAATCAAATCAAAGGCATAATTATTCCAGATTCGATAACTAGAATTTATAACGATTCTTTTTCAAATAATTTATTAACTGGCGTAGTTATTCCAGATTCTGTTACGCACATCATGTGGAATGCTTTTAAGAATAATAAATTAACTGGAATAATTATTCCAGACTCTGTAACTTGCCTTGGAGAGGAATGTTTTTCAGATAATAATTTAAAATACGTTATTTTAGGAAATTCTGTAACAGATATAGGAAATTCTGCTTTTAAAAATAATCCTGATTTAAAAATATGCTGTAAAAAAGGTTCTTATGCAGAAAAATATTCGAAAAAGAATAATATTCCATGCTTGTATCTTGATACTGATGAGACAAGTTCTAGTTTGGTTAAAAAACCTGACGTAAATATTCCTGAAAAAACCAGATTGAATCATATTTCTTAAATTTAATTTCGGAAACAGAAAACGGATTATTTAAACAGATATATTTTGAAAATGCAGAGTATGTCAAAAATGATTCAAAAATAGATTTACAGTTTAAAAATCATAAAACAGATAAAATTTTTGCCATAATATGTAGGTACCGATCTAACTTAGTTGATGGGAATATTAACTGGGCCAGTAATCATTCAGCCAATAAATATCGAAGATTTGAACAGAATAATGATATTTCAGTTTTTATTGCATTGGGATTGGGTGGAACGCATGAAGAACCAGAATACATATATTTAATGCCGCTAAAAGAAGTGGAAAATTCCATATTAAACCCGTTGTTTTTAAAAGATTATGAAATCAGGAATGAAAATGATATTTCTAAAATTTTAAATCTTTAGAAATATTTTAAATTACATAATTTCAAAACACATCATTTTAATATTTAAATTTACAAAATATTGTATCAAAAGTGTTTTAATTTTTAAATGAGGGTGTTTTCAAATGAACTATTTTTTATGTATTACAACTGAAGAAAATGCGAAAGTTATCTTGGATAAAAAAATCTGGGGAGTTTCTGAAAAATACAAAAATACAATTTCAAAGGTTTCCCCAGGTGATCATTTAATAATTTACGAAATGGGAAAATCAAAAACTAAAACATCTGAAGCAAAACCTCAATATATAAGGGCAGTTTATGAAGTAACGTCTGAACTTAAAGAAGATACTAAAAAAATCTTTGAAGCTCACCCAAACAACCCAAAAGAAGTCTATCCATTAAGAGTTAAATTAAAAGAAGTTAAAATATTTGAAAATCCGATTTTGTTTAAAGAATTAGTTCCTGAAATGGAATTTATTAAAAATAAAAAGCAATGGTCTGGTTCTTTAAGAAGAGCAATGGCTCAGATTGGAGAAAAAGATTATAAAAAAATTATTGGGGCTTAATTATTTTAATCGAATTTCCCCGCTCATTAATTTTGGAAGCAGTAAATCTCTTAAATTTGATAAATTTTGATTTTCTTTTGAATTTTTATAAATTTTATTAATTAATTCTTCAATTATTTCATTGTATTTTTCCATTGTTTGATAATCTGGAACGATAACTCTAATATTTTTAAAATTAGTTTTGCTAATCTCTAAAAACGTACTTCCATTTGCGAGAGCAATTATTTTATCTTTAATATGTTCGAGCAAATATAAAATAAAGTAATTTGAAACTTTTTTATCACATATTATGTTAATAAATCCTTGATTTGTAGATATCTCTTTCATAGCAATACTTGAATACCCAATAGTGGCCCTACTCGTCATTAAAATAGACCCTTTAGGAACTAATTTTGCAGAACTTTCTTTTAAGCCAAGTTCCGTAATCTTTTTTTCAGTTGTATCTATCACAGGGCTTTTTTTTGAAGTCATATCTGTTGGTGTAGCCCATAAAATAGTTCCATCTTGCCAATATTCCGGCACGTTTGTTTTCGGAGTTCCGCCGCCCATAACTGTGCAAATTTCATCTAAATATTTAACATTCCAACCCTCGGGAATTTCAATTTCCAATTCCTCGTTAAATTCCATTTCTCCGTCATTTTCTAAATAGGAAAGTCCATCTTCATTTAAAAAATTGAAATCGACAAACCATTCTTTAAAAATTGAATTAGCGGTTTCTTCTAAAATTTTGTTTTGTTGGTTGTTATTTTCGATTTTGTCGTCGAGTGCTGAGAGTATTTGTGCGATTTTTTGCTGTTCTTCGAGGGGGGGAATTGGTATTTTCAATGGGGCTAATAGTTTTGTAGTAAGGCTTCCCCTAGAACTGTGTGAATCTGAAATTGCCCTTAATTCATTATATCGTAATGTAATGTTATAATATAAAAATAATGGATTTACTAGTTCTTTTTTAGTTCTTAGGGCCACAATTGACTGATTAATGTATGTGTCAATTTTACAAAATGATGCTTGTCCCCTCGTATAACCCTGACCTGCTGATGCAATCACAATATCTTCTTTTTTTGCGAGTCGAGTACTTGAGTTTTCTACTCCTTTATAAGTAATTTTTTTTTCAGTCTCCGTTATAGAATTATTTCTAGTTTCTCCGGAAGATAACCAAGGGATATCGCCATTCCAATATTCTGGTTTTCTTGTATCGGGGGTTCCTCCACTAAATATATTTTCAGTCACCTGTTTGAGTTCTAAAACTTCCCAATCAACAGGAATTTTTCCAATCTCTGTATCTTTAAATTCATTTTCCATTTTTTATCAAACCTTTTTTCATGTAAATTTAAGTCTTAATCCATTCTTTAGAAATTGTTTCAGCCTGTTTTAAAACAAGGTCAGCTGCAATCTGCTGTTTGTCTGGAGGATAGCCATATTTTCGAAGTAACCTTTTAATTTTAACTCTTAAAGTTGCCCTTACAGTTTCCCTAACTTCCCAGTCAATAGATACGCTATTCCTTAATGTTTCCGTAAGTTCTCGTGCAATTTCTGTTAAAATCTCTGTTCCTAAAATTTCCTGTGCTGAATCGTTGTCTGATAACGCATCGTAAAATGCGAGTTCTTCTTCAGTTAAATGTAATTCTTCCCCTCTTCTTTTAGCGTTTTCAATCTCCTTTGCAATTGCTATGAGTTCTTGAATAACTGCCGCCGAATCTATCGCTTTATTGTGGTATCTTTTAATCGCGTTTTCAATCATCTCTGAAAATTTCTTTTCCTGCAAAAGATTGTTTTTAAATTTAGCCCTTATCTCGTCATTCAATATTTTTTTAAGCGTTTCAAGTGCTAAATTTTTATATTTCATGTTTTTTACATCTTCGAGGAACTGTTCAGACAGAATCGAAATATCGGGTTTTTCAAGTCCTGCTTCACCAAATACATCGATTATTCCATCAGTACGAACTGCACCAGATACAATCTGTTTTATCGCGCTGTTTAGTTCATCTTCTGGTTTTCCTGAAATTTCCGTATTTTTATAAAGTGCCGCTTTAACCCCTGTAAAGAACGCGACTTCCTCACGGATTTTTACGGCTTCTTCATGCGGCAGAGATAGAGCGTATGACTTTATAAGTTCAAGCGCAAGTTTAACAAACCGCTTTTTCCCGTCAGGCTGATTGAGGATAAATTCTAAAGTTTCTGGAATTACATCCATTTTTTCAATATTTGTGCCATTAAAGAATTTTGAATAGTCATGACCATAAAAGAAATCTTTCATAGCTTCGTATTTTGATTTCATGAGGTTTACTGCATCTTCTATATCATACGTCGGTTTTCCAGTACCGCCAGATGAAGTGTAATTCATAAGCGCATACTTTAAATCCTGTGCAATTCCGATGTAGTCAACAACAAGTCCTCCAGGCTTATCTCTAAACACCCTGTTTACCCTTGCAATCGCCTGCATTAATCCGTGCCCTTTCATAGGCTTATCGATGTAAAGTGTGTGTAAACACGGAACATCAAAGCCAGTAAGCCACATATCACGAACAATCGCAATTTTAAATTCGCTTTCAGAATCTTTAAAGTGGTCAGCAAGCTCTTTTCGTTTTCCTTTTGTCCTTATGTGTTTTTGCCATTCTGTGCCATCAGCCGCAGAACCGGTCATTATAACTTTTAAAACACCGAGTTTGTCATCGTCATTATGCCACTCAGGCCGTAAACGAATAATTTCGTCATAAAGGTCAACGCAAATTCGCCTGCTCATGCATACAACGATTGCTTTTCCACTAAGCGTTTCTTCCCGTTTTTCAAAATGATTGACAATATCCTGTGCAACGTTTGAAATCCTGTCATTGCTTCCAACAATCGCTTCAAGCTGTGCCCATTTGCCCTTTAATTTCTCTTTTTTATAATTTTCTTCAAATTCGGTAACTTCCTCAAATTCTGCATCAAGTTTAGCAAGAACGTCGTTTTCAATTCCGATTTTTGCAACACGGCTTTCATAGTAGATTTTTACAGTTCTACCATCAGCAACTGCCCGTCTTACATCGTAAATATCGATATATTCACCAAATATCGAACGGGTGCTTTTATCTTCAAAGTCTATCGGAGTTCCTGTAAATCCAATAAATGAAGCATTTGGTAGCGCATCACGCAAATATTTAGCAAAACCATAAGTTATACCAACTTCACCGTTTTTCTCAACAGATCTCGCTTTAAGTCCGTACTGGCTCCTGTGAGCTTCATCAGCCATCACGATTATGTTTTCTCGATCAGAAAGCATTGGATATTTTGCATTAAGTTCATCAACAGAAAACTTCTGCATCGTTGTAAAGATTACTCCACCCGATACAACTTTCAATTGTTCCTTTAAGTCTTCTGCATTTTTTGCCTGAACAGGAGTCTGTTTTAATACATCAATACATGACGCAAACGTTCCAAACAGCTGGTCGTCAAGGTCATTCCTATCAGTTACAACTACGATTGTAGGATTTTTAAGTTCTGGAGTAATCGCAAGTTTTCCCGCATAAAATGCCATTGTAAGACTTTTTCCAGACCCTTGTGTATGCCATACAACACCACACCGGCGATTTCCCGAAACTGCTTCAATAGTTTTTTCAATTGCACGATTTGCCGCAAAATACTGGTGGTATCCTGCAATAACTTTTATAATGTCTTTTCCATCCTTTTTAAAAACAATAAAATTCTTTATTATGTCAATAAACCGCGTTTTATCAAACATTCCAAGAATTGAAATCTTTAGCTGGCTTACTCCATTATTAATTTCAGAAGTTCCATCAATTGATTTCCACGGTAAAAACCATTCTTTATTTGAAGAAAGCGTACCTATTCGCGATTCCGTACCATCAGAAATTAGGATAAGCTCGTTATACTTAAAAAGTTCTGAAATTTCCGATTTATACGTTTGAATTTGGTTATAAGCACTCCAAATTGTAGCATCTTCTTTTGTAGGATTTTTAAGTTCGATTACAGAAAGTGGAAGCCCATTTACAAATATAACGATATCTGGCCGCCTGTTTTTATTATTCTGAATGATTGTAAACTGGTTTACTGCAACAAATTCGTTTTTTAACGGGTTTTTATCGAGTAAGTAAACCTTATCTCCCTTAACTCTTCCATCAATTGGATATTCTACATCAATTCCCTTAAATATAAACTCGTGAAACTTCTCGTTATTCATGAGTAAATTTGGATTTTCAAGCCTCAGGACTTTTCGAAGTGCATCTTCCCTTGCAACCTCTGGAACTTTTGGATTTATTCTTGAAATTGCGTTTCTAAGGCGAGAAACAAGTACAACTTCAGAATAATCTTTACGTTCTGGAGAAGTGCCATCAGGCGCAATTTCAGGACCGGAAATTATTTCGTATCCAATACTTTCTAAAAGCTCAAGAGTCCCCTGTTCAATCGTATCTTCACATAAATTAGACATTTTACCCCCCGCCTAAGAGTTACCATTTGAAACCAAGAGATCTACTAATTTTTTATGACGTTGATCTATTGTTTTTAGTGTCCAACTATTACTCTTTTTTAAAAAAACAGATGTGGATTTAAAAGGGTCCATTTTTTCAAGTAAATATTTTTCTTTTTTCTCAGAAAAATCCAAATTACTTAATTTTGAATTTTTAGATGCACTCAATAATACCAAATTTCCTATTTTATGCGCCCATGATTCTCTCTGTTTTTCATTGAAATTTTTTATCCAGTTGCTATTTTTTGGGGGATTTTGGGGTAAAACATGTTCAATACTTATTGTTTTGTAATTAGAGATGTGAACCATGTTTTCGTTCATTAAATATTCTGCCTTTAATAACATGTATTTTGCATATTGTTTTTTGTAAATGTCCTTGTTTAACTCATTTCTTAATTTTCGTTTATCTACATAAAATGCAGTTTGTTTGATAATAAATCATCAATTGAGTTTAATTCTGTTTTTTCGATCTCCCTTAATATTTCAAAGATATTTTTTCTTCGTTTATCTGGACTCTCACGACATACCAAATCTCCCACAAATTTGTATTCCAATAATTTTAAAAATTCCGTTAATTTACTCATTTTAAATTTTTTATAGTACAACAATAAGGGAGGTATCCACTCTTCCGAAGAAATACCTATTTTCATGTTGGTAACTAAATTTTTAAATTCGTTTGATAAATTTTTATTTTCAAGCTCTATTATCTGGTCGTAGATGTCATCATATTCCAAAATTACATCCATTACTTCTTTTCCTTTTTTTAATATGCCCGTTCCATCTTTTAAATATATTTTTTTATCAAATTCCTGTCTTAACACACTTTGAGCTTTTTCTTTTATGAATATTGTACGGATAAATCCCAAAAATCTATCAAAATCTCCAGATTTTCTGTTTTCAATTTTATTTTCCATTTCCTCCCATAATCGAGCATATTCGTTCTGATCTTTTTCATTTACAAGCGCACCGATATTTGTGGATTTTATAATATCTGCAGACGTAAGTGAAATTCCTCTATCGTTAAGAATTGTAAAGAGCCTAAATGCATCCTCTTCGTTATCGGTTGAAACATAAATCAATATAACGTTATTTAACAGGTAATCTACAAATTCTTCTAAATCCTCAATTTTATTTAAATTTTCATAGGCCGAAAATATCGCATTGATCATATTATATATGGATTTATCCCCCTTTTTCTTTTTAGATCTTAAATCGTCATATTTTTCTGTTCCGCCTGCTGTTATAATATGGTCATTCATGAATTCTTCCACATTATGTCTTATTTGATATTGCATCTTATTTCGAGAAGGAATTTTTCTTGGTTTGTTTGCTTCTTGATATATTAAAGATTGGAGAGTATCTTTGTATACTTCATCTTTAATCCTATCTCTTAAACATGCAAATAAGATTATGAAGGAAGTTAGCCTTTGTTGGCCATCTAAAACATCGTATTCACTAAAATCTTTCTCTTCTGTTTTTTTTAAAACCAATGAACCTACAAAATATTCGTTAGTACCATTATTTTGAGCGTAATGTATATCTCCTATTAAATCAGCAATATTATCAGATTGCCAAGCATAAGGTCTTTGATATTCTGGAATTACATACCAAAAATCTTTTGAAAATATATCTTGAAGAATTTTTTTATCCACTTCGATTTTGCCATCTGCCATATTCCCACCATTACCTTAAATTTCGTACCCCAGTTTTTTCAAATTCTCTTTTATCCGTTTGTCAAGAATTTCCCCTTCTTCAAACGTCTTTTTAAGTTCAGACACTAAACTTTCCATTTTTTCTTCAAATGGTATGCCGTCATCTTCCTCTTCTTTAAATCCAACATATCGACCAGGTGTTAAGATAAAACCCTGTTTTTCAATATCGGAAATATCTGAAGATTTACAAAATCCAGGAACATCTTCATAACCTTCACCATTTCTCCAGGAATGATAAACGCCTGCAATTTTTTTAATATCTTCTTCAGTAAGAGATCTGTTTTTCCTGCTTATCATTTCCCCCATTTCACGAGCATCGATAAAGAGAGTTTCCCCTTTTCGAACCTCTTTTCCACGTCTTATAAACCATAAACATGCAGGAATCTGTGTGTTATAGAATAACTGAGAAGGAAGCGCAACAATTGCATCAACAAGCCCTGCATTAATTATATTGGTTCTGATTTCCCCTTCGCTTGATGTATTTGATGACATCGAACCGTTTGCAAGAACAAAGCCTGCAATTCCAGTTGTTGAAAGGTGGTGGATCATGTGTTGAACCCATGCAAAGTTTGCATTACCTGTTGGTGGAACTCCGTGTTTCCATCTTTTATCATCAGTAAGCAGATTTCCTCCCCAGTCACTGATGTTAAATGGCGGGTTTGCAAGAATAAAGTCAGCCTTCAAATCAGGGTGTAAATCATTGTGGAAAGAATCCCCAAATTTAATATCTGCTTCAATACCTCGAATCGCAAGATTCATGTTTGCAAGTTTCCATGTTGTCGGGTTTGATTCTTGCCCGTAGATTGAAATATCGTTAATTTTTCCAGAATGTTCAATTACGAACTTTTCACTTTGAACAAACATTCCACCAGAACCACAGCAAGGGTCGTATACCCTTCCTTTGTAAGGTTCAATCATTTCAACGAGTAATTTTACAATGCAGTCAGGAGTGTAAAATTCACCACCTTTTTTACCCTCAGCACTTGCGAATTGCCCTAAAAAGTACTCGTAAACTCTACCAAGTATATCTTGTGAGTGCTCCCTGTCGATTAAAGTTATACGTCCGATTAAATCAACAAGTTCACCAAGTCTCCTTTTATCAAGTGTCGGGTTTGCATATTCTTTTGGCAAAATTCCTTTTAATCTTGAATTTTCCTTTTCAATTAATTCCATTGCGCCATCAATAACAACTCCAATAGAGTCTAATTTAGCACGTTCTTGGATGTATTCCCATCGAGATTCTTTTGGAACCCAGAATACACTTTTTCCATGAATGTTTGATTTGTATTCATCAGGGTCTTCAGGGTCTGCCCCGTCTTTAACTTCCAAAAGTAACTGATTATATCTCTCTTCAAACGCGTCTGAGATATATTTTAAAAAAATAAGTCCTAATACGACATTACGATAATCTGAAGCGTTTATATTTCCTCTTAATTTGTCTGCTGCCTTCCAGAGGTCTTCTTCAAAGCCTAATTTTGCCATTACGCCCACCTTATAACTAAAAATAATATAATTATATTATAAATTAAGACTATAAAAAGGGTTTATATATTAATTTAAAAAAGAAAGGAAAATTTAAAGGTTTTTCTCGTAACTTTGTTTAATTAATTCCATTGCATAAGGAATATCTTCTTCTTTTTCGATTTTTAAAGAAGTACAGCCTGAACCCCAATGACCCTTATAAGATACATCTTCCGAAATATCCTTTGGATCTTCAAGTATGTCTTTATTAATATTAATGTAAGCTCTTAAACCGTTTTTCTGAACAACGAACTCACAAAAATTCTTATCAAGAGTATAAGCGATATATAATTTCTTTATTTTTTCAGAAATATTTTCATCAAGTTTTAAAATTTCATCCCGAACTAGATAATATAAATTTACAATATTTTCAGGTTTTCCTGCCAAGTGGTGGTCTATTTCATACGTCTGATAAGTTACTCTTGATTTATGGCGAATAGCTTTTTCTTTTTCATCTTTTGCAAGGTTTATTCTCTCGATATGTAACACTTCATCATCATAAATCATGTATTTCCAGAGCTCGATATTTCCAGAAAACTGGTTTACTGCGTAAGTGTCATATTTAGAATAAGATTTTGCAACAAGAATAACACGCGGAGAATCCCATGAAACTTCCATTTCAACACCGGCTTTATTTAAAACCTGTTCAAAATCTCCCTTGTGGTCAATAAGCCAGTCAAGATAAAATAACCCTTGAGTAATTATGTTTTCGCTTTCAACCTGTTTATATTCAATAATTACAGGATTTCCTTCAAAATCAATTCCTAACGTATCCATACGGCCGCCCGTAGTTGTCGGGTATTCAGACCTTAAAAATTTAACACCAAATATTTCTTCAAGGTTGTTTTCACACAAATTTTGAATTTTTCTCTCAATATTCTTCGTTGAATTCATTTTTTCAACAGATTTTCCAGAAATTTTAAACAATGACATGAATTTCCCCCTAAATTAATTAAAATTTCGTAAAAATAACATAATTATATTATAAAATAAGCCTATAAAAAGAGGTACTTTTTAATTTTAAATTGAATGAAAACAATTTTAAAAAAGATTAAAGTAATTTTTGAATATTATCAAGCATCCCATCTTTTCTTTCTTTTGAATGCGAATAATAAAGCGTTGTTTCAAGGGACCTGTGGCCCAGGATCTCTTTTACAACATCGATTGGAACACCTTTATCTAAAAGATCAGTCGCTCTTCCATGCCTTAAGCTGTGGATTACAATTCTTTTACCTTCAGGAATTACCCCTTCTTCTTTTAATTTTCGAACTGCTTTTTTGAATACATTTGTGATCCAGTCGAGTTTTACACGTTTACCGTTTTGTATCATTTCATTTTGGAAGATATAATCGTTTGAATCCCTTCTGATGTTTTCTTTTATATAATCCCGCACTATTTCAACGGTTTCCTCTGCAATAACGACAGTTCTTTCTTCGTAAGTTTTTGTATCTCTTATTCTAAATCGCCCTTTTTCAAAATCACAATCTTTGTACCTTATGCTTAGTGCTTCAGACCGCCTGCAACCAGTTTCCCAGAGTACTCTCACGATAAGCGCATCCCTAAGTCTTGTCCTGCTGTTACTGAGGATTATCTCTTTTATTATCCTGTTATAGGTATCAAAATTAATGGTATCGTAGTGTTTTTTTTCGAATTTTGAAAACCTTTTTCTTTCAATGCTTTCTCGCTCGAATTCTTTAAAATTATCATATTTTAAAAGCCTGTAGAATACTTTTAAAAGGTTAAAATACCTGTTTTGTGTTCTTACAGTACAGTTTCTACGGTTATTTAACATATTGAAAAATATTACAAAGTCATGAGTACTTAGTGTATATGGTTCTTTTTTAGCATCTTCACAAAAAGCTAAAAACACTTTTAAAGACGTTATATCGTTTTTTATGGTTGAAGGTTTAATATTATCAAATTCCCTTTCTTCGCGGAATTTCATTATGTACTTGTTTTGTTCTTCAGTTGCTACTACAGGATCAGGTTTTGTTCCATAAAGCAACTTTTTCTCTAATTCGTTCATAATTGGCCCTTAATTTTCGTTTATAAGTCCTTCGCGGTTCATTACAATGTAGCAGTTCATTAAAAGCGATGTAGCTTTGCCATGCTTTTCAACGATTTTTTTCTCAATATCGGAAAGTGAAAGTGTTTTTCGATACTGTTTTTTTGGTTCTGTTGCTTTTCTTAATATATCTGGAGAAACTGCGTTCATATCTTCTACTTTATGAAGGATGTATCGTGCAGTTCTCCGATCAACATTTTCAATAAGTCCGAGAGTTATCGTATCACTCATCTTATTCACCATCCATTTCAGCTAATTTTTCTTCATACTTTTTCTTTCTTATTTTGAGACTTTCAATAAAGTTTTCAAATCGTTCAATCTGTTTTTCAGTGTCTTTTATTCTATTTTCAATCATTTCTCTTGGTAATTCAGCATCTTCTATTGAAATCATGAATTATCACCTATCTGTAAAAGATTTTATCGTCATTTTCTTCAACGATTTTTTCAAGCTCTTTAAGCACTTTTTCGAGTGCTTTTTTGTTAATCAGTCTGCCTTTTGGGTCCACTTCGACCTGAAGGTTTAAAAGTCCATATTTCCAGTAAGAATAAGAGTCCACTTTTTCAACCTCTGCTGATGATCTGTTTGCATTTTCCGAACATTTCCGAAACTTTTATAAATGAAAAATTTAAATTAATGTCGGGAATGGGAACACGACCACACCGTGCACTTTATTTTTAAATTTGATCATTTTCTAGATCTAAACTATTTTTATAGATCTTTTAAATGATTTTTAAACATTTTAAAGGATTATTTGGTCTTAATTATGAATAATTTTAAATATTATAACTTGATATTGCTATTTGGGGTAAATTCGGATCTAAATTTGTACAATTCGCATCGTACAAACTTTTAGATTTTTAAATATCCTCAGTCTGATCCCATTATTTTTTTCATGCATTCATGTAGTCAATTCGTTCGATTTTGAAAGTTTTTGCTCGTTTTCTGTTGGTTTTCATGTCGATTTTTCTCTTGATTTTTAAAAAATCAGGGCGGTTTAATACTTTTAAAGTACAATTTTCATCTTTTACAAGTTCAGAAATTCTTATTAATTCTTTTTTACCGTTTGCTACCCCATAGCTTTCAGTAATTCTGTCTTTTTGAATAATATAGTGAAATTTCACTGTTTTCACCCCTTCATAATTTACCTGATTTGTCGAAACATAACCTTTAAATTCAAAGTGTACTTTGTTACTGTGGGGCCACAGCATTCAAGGGAGTATATTCGTAATCTCACAACCACGACTTTTAACGTATATTTATCTTTTGAAGACTGTACGGCCTTTTTAATAACTACCTGAACAAAATTTCTTTTTTTAATCGCATTTTGCAAATTAAACAGAAAATATGATTTTTCCTTCAATTTTACCGTTTAATACGTCTCTTGCTTTTTTAACGAATTTTTTTAACTGTTTAGATTCTTTTTTGAAGTATTCCTGTTCAACATCGAGTAATTCTGAAATATTTTTTTCGAAAACTTCATCATTTGCTAATTTTTCTTCCATGTAGGAAATCGCTTTTTCGCAGTTTACTTCAGAATACATTTCTTCAGTAGCAATCTCAATCATTTCCCAGTAACTTCCTTCAAACTTCCAGAAAACGTTTGAATCATTGTAAGAATCTCGAAAATATCCAAGATTGTTTCCTATTTTATCTTCAATGTAAAGATCTGCTCCCATATTCCCACCTTAAATTATTCGGTACATTCCGGTTTTTGGCTCGTCAATGTCGCCGTTAGTTATTAATTTTTTAATAGCTTCTTTTAATATGGCTTCTTTCATTTTCAGGGCTTCTAAAAGGTCATCGTATAAAACAAGATCTTTAATACTTCCCAAATCTTTTATTGCATCATAAACTTCTGTTAGTCTGGACCGTTCCTTTTTAGAAACACCCATTATTTTATCAACATCGTATTGGCCGGTTTCTGGGTCAAATGCAGTTTCTTTCAATGATTCGTTGATTAATTCAACAGCTTCGAGTGCATCTTCACATGTTACTTCTGTTTTCAGCCTTGCTTTTGCAATCGCTTCTGAAAGCCTTATTGCAGCTTCAAGCTGTCTTGCGGTAATCTGGACGACCCCTTTTCTCATTTTCAGGTAGTAATCTGTCAAGATATTTTCAGCTTCATCGGTGATTTTTGGCTCGAGCTGTCGTGCATAGGTGATATATTTACAGATAAATCCAAAATCAATCTCGATATCATCAATAACTTTTGATGTAAGGTCAATTTCCTTATCTTTGCCTTTGTCAAGGTGTGCTCGATGAATACTTATTATATGGTGTGCAATTCCGCGGTCTTTTGTTCTATCTGGTTCATCAATCAGCGGGAAAATCAAATCAAACCTGCTCAGAATTGGCGGTGAAATATTGATCTGTTCCATGATCGACACATTTGGGTCAAACCTACCCCATCTTGGGTTTCCCGCTGCAAGAACTGCACATTCTGAAGGCAACTTTGTATTAAGTCCACCTTTACTGATGTGAATGGTTTGAGATTCCATTGCTTCGAGAAGATTTTCATGTAACTTCTTATTCGTTGCAAACTCGTCGATACAGGCGGTTCCACCGTTTGCTTTAACCAAAAGCCCCGGTTTTATGACGTAGGTGTTATCACCGATTTCGGTTTTTTCCTGGACGACTGATGCAGTCAAACCGACACCTGAAGCCATGTTCACAGAGCCGTAGACGTTTCCCGGAATCTTAGCAATTTTTCTTAATGAAAGTGATTTTCCAGTTCCGGGGTCAGTAATCAATAAAATATGGCTGTCATTTCGCTTGTTTCCCTTTTTAACCCCTTTAACTTGCTGGAGGAAAACTGCTTTTTTAACAGTCATGTATCCTTTAAGGTCTGGAATCAGCCGATCTGCTAAAATTTCGATAACATTTTCATTTTTAGCAATTTTTTCAAAAGATTCGATTTCATTTTCAGTAAAATCCGATTCTAATTTCTCGCTTACAGGTTCGCAGTGAATTCCAGAAAACACGAGGTCGTACATCGGAACTTTCTTGTTTCTCTGGATTTTTATAGGAATTCCCGTAACTTTTACTCGCCCAGTGTAAAAACCGGGACTGTTTTCAAGTAGCACTGTAATAAACTTTGGCGGTTCTTCAGGGTCCGACATCAGGTCAAGAGGTTGCTGGAGCTTTAATTCCTGAAAGTTTACGTATTTTGTTTCGGAATCGTCTTCCAGCAACATCATATTTTGAGCACATTTCGGACAAACCGGTTCAAACTGTGCTTCGAAAGGCTTTTCAATATATTCAATTTTCTTTTCACCACAGCTCGTGCAGATGTGAACGCCCCGTTTTAACGCCATTTTGATTTTAGTTGCAAGAACGATTATTCCTTCAACTTCGAGAAGCCGGCCGTGCGTTTCAACGTTTATGTCTTCAATCGTGACGACTTTTCCGCTCTTTTTGTTGATGGTGTCAGGCAGATTGTAGATTGAAAGCACAAAATGCGGTTTATCTCCTTTGACTGAATAGTAAGCTTCAGTGTATGCTTCTTCTAACAGATTTACCGCTTCTTTTGGTTCTTCTTCGAGATAGTTTACGAATTCAAAACCATAATTTTCGTAGATATTTTTGATATCGACTTTTACACGATACTTTTCAATCCTGAAATCGTCTAAATGGTACGCTTTTAGATAATCAACGAGATAAAGCCTTAATTCATGAATTTTTTTATCATCCATAACTTTTTCACCCCCTTTTCTCACGTTGCTCCCGATTTAACTTTTTCAAATTCGCTTTCTACTGTTGGCTCGTAATCAACAAGCCCTAAAAGCGTGTTTATTTCATTTCTGACTACAACGCCCTTTTTAATTATCATTGGTCTAGCAAGTTCTCTCGTTTCGTCTGGAGTTGTTCTCCAGTCTTTTAACCACTTCTGAAGCCACGAATAGGTCTGGTCTTCGGAACTTTCTGGAAGAATCGCGTTTAATTTTTCAATTTCAAGATCCCGTTTTGAAAGGTCCTGATTTTTTAAAGCGATTTCTTTTTTCAATTCTAAAATTTCAGCGTCTTTTTTTCCGAGTTCTTCTGCATAATCTCTTAATTTTTCGTAAACACCGATATTTTCAAAGATTAAATTTATCATCTTCCGGAAAGTTTTGTTTTTGTCCATGTTCCAGCGTTTTGAAATTTCTTCAAAGCGTTCGTAGTCTTCGAGGGTTTCACCATTTCCGGTTTCTAGATCGGTATGGAGCCGTTTATGTGGTTTTAAAACTTTCCCTCTGCCCAAAATAACGCCCCCGTTTTAAATAATTCATATTTAACACTGATAAATCAAATCAGAAAGTTTTGAATTTATGATTACGTTTGCACCGTAGTAAATGCCACATAAAAATTCAAAAGCCGCTCTAAGATCTTCATATTTCATTTCGTCTAACTCTCCAGAAAACTTGTCTTTGATCTGTAACGTAATGCCTTCTTTAGTAATTGCGCCGCAAACTGAAACAGTCTTGACATCTGTGTTAATAAGCTCGATATGACTTTCAATATATTTTATCAATTTTTCTTTTTCAGAATTTTCACACATTTTTTTCACCAATTTTATAATAATATATTATTTTAATTATAATTAAATTATAATAATATATAAATTTTAGTGTTAATCTGCACAATATTTAGACATTTTTGCAAATTTTAACTTTCAGATTTTCTGTTGAAACATGCTTCAATTTCGTCATCGTCATCAATAACCGTTAAAAATGCTTTTTTTCCGATGTATTCATAAGGAACTGAAACATCGAGAGTTCCTGAATTTCCAATCGCTTTTATAACGCCTGAAAATGTCGGGTACATTTTTCTTGGTTTTCGCCATGATTTTTTTCTAATCTTCATATGATACCTCTTTTCACTTTTGAGTATTTACGCACTTTTGCAAGTAATAATTTAATTTACCTCATATTTATTCTTTACGCATAATTGAGTTAATAATCAAAAATAAAAAAATATTCAATAGTGTGTGTTAATGTATTATATCTTTAATTAGCAGAATTGTATTATAAAGCAAAAAGGTAAGTCCATGGTTACAAGAGTTCTTTTTAAAAAACACGTCCGAGAAGTTTTAGAATTGCTCGGAAAACATGATGAATTATATTTTAGTGAAATTAGTGAACTTTTGGGCGTTCATCAGGGCAGTTTAAGTAGAGTAATGAAAGAATTAACTGATGAGAAGTTTATTGAAAAAAGAAAAGAAGAAAAAGACGTTGCTTTACCCAAGGCATATTATGCTTTGACTGAAATCGGTAAGACTGCGTTGGAAATCTATGATATTGTAAATAAAATGGAAAAAATGCAAAAAGAACTTTAAAAAATATATATTTCTATTTTTGTCCAAAAATGTTTTTGGGATTCACAGGTTTTACGACCATTAACACAGGTTAAACCATTATTTTATAACATAATCTATTTTGTTATCTTTTTCGGTTATTCGGACATAATAACCGGCTTAAAAAATACCTTATAAGAAGGAAAATTGTTATTTATTTTTGTGTGTCCGGACAAAAATACTCTTCGGGATATTATTATAGGGTGTTTTTTTTAGTTTTTAGTTAAAAATAGTATTTTATTTATATATTAATTATTTTTATTTGGGATTAAGTGTTATTTTATGGGCTGTTTTTCTTAAATGGTTTAATTTGCGGATTTATTTTTGTGCAGATTTGTTTTATTTTTGTGGAAAAATGATTTTGGCATAACTTAGAAAAAAACTAATTATTCTTTTTAAGTTATTTTAAAACCCTGTTTCAAAATTGCAACAAAAATTGCATTTTTGAAACATGTTTCAAAGAATTTTTTGTTATTAAAATGAACTATTAAAAACTCATTAAAAAAAATAATTTTACAGGTGTAAAATATCCTGTAAAATAATATTAAAATATTTCTATAATGAAAAATAAAACATGGGCTACAATTTTTCATTTTTTGAGCATGTTTCAACCTGAGTATAAGTAATTCCATTATATAATCCCGTCATTTTGAACGATTTCGACTCACCATCCTTTGTAACAATTTTTAAATCTCCCGACATATCAATACCTGGAAGTGAACCCCTCCTAGTGATCGCGACCAGATTTATGGATTCCCCGGGTTCCAGAGTTCCCTCTGTATCCCAATTAAGCTCTTTAGACTCTTTTTCCGACCTTTCTAATCTAGTTTCAGCACCTACTTTCCACCCATACTTACCGTCTACTTCAACTACTTCAGGAACACCTGCTTTAACGCTATATTCTCCAAAGAGTTCAACATTAGAGGTGCTGCTCCATGTATGTTCAAACGTTTTATTAATGGAATCTCCAAACTTCCAAGAAATAGTATGATCTGAAGTGTTATGGCCCAAATATTCGTCTAGGTAGACAGGCATGATACCTGTTGTTTCAAACTTAAGGGTCGGATAGATCACATTTTCCAAAATCATTTCTTTAATTGGTTTTATAAATATGAAGCCGATTCTATCAACATCAGCCCCCGATCCCCCTTCAATTCCTACCAAAATACCGGAACCAACATTTACAGGAAATTCAGTTTTACCCTTACATTTTCCAGTATCCACCGTAATTCCGTTTGATGTCTTGAATAGGATTCTACCAGCACGCAGTTTTTTTGGGTTTCCACAATCCCACAATGACATACTTTCGATTTTTTCACCTGGTTTAAATACATACTCAGTATGCACATTCCCATGCGATTCCCCACACATTTTTGTCGTGATTCCATCGGTAAATGTCACTTCAAGTGCCTTAATAATTCTATGCTTATCAAGTGAATCTATCCATACTCTTATACTATGTATAACAGAACAGTCATTGCCAAACTGGCGGAACGGGTGTCCCCCATGGCCTGCATATTGAGTAGGTTCATAAATAGTCATGTTTACCCCCTGATTTATTTTATTATATTTTTCCCAATCCCTATCTAGTATAGGGCTAAATTTTTGTAATTTGATCCCCAATGACTTGTTGCCCATACTTCCCCAGCATATCCCCTTTTCCTGACAATTCTTTCAAACCCATTTACAAAAATAGTCTATTTTTGTATGCAGTTAATTAACAAAACATACATTAAAGGAAAAATATGATAAATGATTTGTATTTTAAACTATATCTATTTTGTTGTATACCTGTCAACGGTTTAATCATAATAACCTCGATTAAAATATTAAATTTTCGGTATGAATTAAACAATTTTAAATTTCTTGAAAAAAGTGAACTCTTTTAAATTTTTAGTATTTTTGTGCAGATTTGTTTTATTTTTGGGGAAAAATACTACTAAATTTATCAATATGATTAAATCGAAAGGATTAAATTATCTGCAAGACTATGTATCTATAATTATTCAAAAATAACTTAAATATTCAAATTAACTTTTTTAGTTCTTTTGGGGGATTATTGTGGTCGAAGATAAAAAAATATGGTTAAAAATCGATGGGGAACATGTTGTAGACCATAATATTGACATAAAAAAATTTGCAAAAATATTAGAAACTTTTCAACAGATTGCATATAAATTAAGACCTGGTGAACAAGCGCCTGAATTATATCAATTTTATTTAAATGATATCAAACCAGGTTCCGCTGATGTTTGTGTGACTGTATCTAAAACTTTTGCGGGAGACTTAAATAAGTCTTACAATGAATTAAATAAATTTTATTCAGGAATAAATGATTCTGAAGATATTGAATCTTTAAAAGACCACGTAGATAATAGTATCATTGAAGGAGAGCCTAATAAGCTGGTATCTAATTTAAAAGACCTATGGCCGAAAGATAATGAAATAATGGGAATCGCATTATCCAAAGAACAGCCTAAAGATATTTCAGAATATATTTTATTCAAACCTGAAGCGAAAAAAAATATTAATGAATTATATAATGAGTATCACAAGCCAGTCAGAAAAAAAATGCATGGTATTTTGAGCAGGATCGCAACAGATATCGACCAATTTGGATTTTTAACATCTAAAAAAGATTTAATAAAAGGGAAATTTAATTTAAATCCTGAATTAAAAGACGCATTACTCGAAAATATGGAAAAACCTGTGGAAATAAATGGGGAGTATGACAAAGCCAACAAAAAATTTGTTAAACTTTACTCCGTTTATCCATCCAACCAGATCTTTATGGACTCAATAGGGGAAATTTCATTGCAAGGTCGAACTGAAAAAATATATGATAAAATTAACTCATATTTTGACAGCATTATTTTTAAAACTGAACAAACTACTCTGGAAAAAGTTTTTGAAGATAAGACAGTGGTTTTTGATAAACTTATGCATGATTTGAAATCGTCATTGGAATTCCAACACAGTTCCGAAGAACGAAAAGAAGCTCTTTCAGATTATTTTGAGGTTTTAGAATTAATTTTAAATAACTATAAGCCAACAATGAATGAACTTTTGAAATCTGCAAAAGATATATTTAATGACGAAATTGTAAGCATTTTAGCCCCAATCCCTGAAAGAATGATTAAATCTGGAAAAACAAAATACATTGGCAGTTTAACCACTTATGATGAACTACTTAAAATGTATGTCAGTAGACTAGAAAGTAAACTTGAAAGTTTGGAAGATGAATTACTAGCATTGTCGAAAAAAATCAATAGGGCGGATTGTCCCGAATTTGATGTTAAACGTACTGAAACGATATCTGGAGAATTTATGGGCTACAAACTAAAAAAAGAAATGTTATTAAATGTTTTATATATCAAAAATGAAGAAATCTGGGAAATTTCATTTAATGATTTAAATTTATTTGGAATTGGTGACACTTACGAATTAGCAAAAGAACATTTTGAATTATCTTTTGAAACATTAATTGACGGGTACCTAAAATATCCTAATGAAAAATTAAGTAAAGATGGATTGGAATTAAAAAACAGACTAATAACATATTTAGGGGAATAATATGGGGAATAGTTACAAAATAAGAAAAGTTAAATCATCAATGAAGAAAAAAGGTTTTGAAGAAGAAAATGGGGGTAATCATCTTAAGTATTATTTTCAAGATGAAAATGGTAATAGAACGTCTGTTTTTACCGTTATGAGCCATTCGTGGCTTGAATTAAAGGACCCATATATTAGTAAAATATCCAAAGAACTGAATTTTGATGATAAAAATCAGTTTGAAAAATATATTGAATGTACTTTTTCAAAAATTGATTATATCAATGTTTTAAAAAAGAAAGGGATATTAACCAAAGAATAATTTTGTACATTTTTAATTTATTTTTGCACAAAAATAAAATTTATTCAACAATATCTAAAATAACCCTTTCACTAAACCCGCCGCGTTCATTTAGCTTTTTTATTCTTTCTTCTTCAATTTCTTTTAAATCAAATCCGTAAAATTCGCAAATTGCATTTATTACTTCAAAAATATCTGCTAATTCTTCAATTGATGGATTTTCACTAAATTCTGTCGCTTCTTCAATTAATTTTTCATTTAATTTTATTTTAAATTCTTCTTCGTCTGCAGTATGGATTAAAGAAATTTTACCTTCTTCAAAAATAATATCCGGAATTTTATCCCGCACAAGTTTTCCATATTCAACCATATCTATCCCCTCGAAGAAATCCAGAATTTTTTAACGTAGTCTTTCTCAATTGCAAGTTTTAATTCGTCAACTCGCTTACCTGTTTTATTATTTTCTTTTAATTTTTCAAGTAAGAGTTTATTCCTAAGTTCTAATGCATTTATTATATTTTCATCTGGAATTCGATTCGATTTACGTGAATTTTCAGATTTATCACAGTATACTAAGTTCCATATATCGTCAGAATACATAAAAGACCATGGAATCACGTGATCTATTGTACAATCTTCATCATTCAGTTCTTTTCCGGAGTAAAAACAGTATCTCTTACCATCATCAAATTCATAGTCCAAATATTCTTTAAATTTATTTAAAACATCTCTTTTAATTTTATTTTCGTCAATTGCCCTTACTTTTGAAGAAATTCTTGGAGAATGATTGAAACTTTCAAGCATCTGGGTCCAGCGGTAGTTTATCAATGGAAGTAAAAAATCAGAATACTTTTTTAAAAGTTTAGCATTTTCTAACGATAAAATTACAGTATTTTCGTTTAATTCGTATAACTGATAAGTTTCACCGCCCAAATTCATAAATCGCCATGAAACATCCTGTCCAAGAGTTTTAACAATTCTTTTAATCGTTTTATTTCTTTCATTTTCTATTCCAAAACCTTCAAAAATAATTTTTTCGTAATGTTCTGGAAAATAATCTCCTTTTAGGTTATGATACAAATTAATGAGTTCTTTAGTATATTTCAAAACTTCAGGAATCTTTTTTAAATTTGAACCCTGGATTAAATCAAAGTAAATCGTCTGGTCCCAATAATATTTTAAAAATAGTTCTGCAATTTTTTCAAAAGGGATAACTAAATCTGAATCGATATTTTTTAAAGAGGCAGTTTCAACTAGGGCTTTTGCCCAAGCCATCTTATAAGTATTGTCAAAACTGCAATTCATAATAATATTGTTCCAATTTTTTATGTAATCTTCCAAATGAATCCCCCAATTCCATAGAATAAACCTTTAAAAACAGTATAATTTTATAATATATCGTATTTTCGATTTAAATTACAAAATAAAAAGGTAAAAATTAAATTTAATTTAATCTATTTTTCGCAATTTCAAAGTAATTTTCATCGATTTCAAACCCGATAAAGTTTCTTTCAAGTTCTTTACAGGTTACACATTCAACACCTGAACCTACAAATGGAACCAATACTAAACTTTCAGGTTTTGTTGTAGCTTCAATCAACATCTTTGTTAATTTGGGAGGTTTTTGTGTTGGATGATTATATTTTCTCGTGATATGACTTTCCTGAGAGAAAAATAAAACATCAGTGTGTTCAGAATTTACAAAGTATCTTCTCGAGCTTTCAAACTGATTCTTTAGTTCTTCGTAGTGCTTTCTAAATAACGGATATTCTTTCTCAAGTATTCCGTCCCCAATATGTTGTAATTTGGCATACGTTTTTTCTGATGGAAACGACCATTGGCTCCATGAGAAGTGATGCCTTGCCGGAGTTGTACTTTGCATGTATTCATCCATGAACCGAATAAAGTCCCCGTTTGTACTTAAATTATGTAATTTCATGATTTTTTCTTTTTCTTCCATGAAATATTCGATAATCGGTTTGAAAGTTTCCACATATTCTCGATACATCGGATTATTCAACGAATTATTGTTTTTTCTAAATTCATTTGAATAAAAAAGAATTCTTTCAGTAACTGGGGCAAAACACCTGTATCCTTTAATGTTTTTACGAGTTTGGCAGTCTGTTTTATGCCATACTAAATTATTTTCAAGGAAAAAGAGGTCGTCAAAAATAACTTGCTGGTATGCAATGTTTCTCGCATGGCCGTAAAGTAAAATACTGCCGTTTAACTTTAAAACTCGTTTAAATTCTTTCGCCATTTTTTCATGCAGGATTTTCCATTCATCAAAATTTAATTTAAAATCAAAATCTCCCTTGATGTTATAGTATGGCGGATCTGCAATGATTAAATCTACCGAATTATTCGAAAGTTTTTTGACACCTTCAAAAAAGTCCTGATTATAAATTTCATTTAATTCCATTAGTCTCACCAGTATTGTGCAATTATAGTTTTATTATAATATTATTATAATATAATAATTTTGCGGTGAGGTTAACGTGTAAAACAGTATAAAATTTAGAAATAATAATTATTCAAGTTCTTTTTTCAAATCTTCGAGCTGTTTTTTCTTCTGGAGTTGTTTAAGTTCCCATTCATCAGCGTTAAAAATAACAATACAATTCATTCCATCAATGGTCATGTGACGTTTTTCTATTTCATCTTCTCCAGGATTTAATACGTGGACGTGATCCTTGTCGGAATTGTCCATTATGATCCCGTGAGAACTTCCTATTCTTGAAAGTAGTTTTTTTGACATGTTTTCGCCCTTAATATTTTTCAGTCATAACAAGTGTTTCCAATTAATAGTATTACTACTAAATGCTATATATATGTTATTATTTGGTATATACCATGCTAAACATTATATACTAATTACATTATAATAAGGATATACCCAAGTTAAAACCAAATTAAGGGGAGTTTTATGAAAAATTGCGAGATAAATGTTGCGAGAGAAAGACTCAAAGAATTCCATGAAGGGCGAGACGGCGTCCCAGATATAATGAGAAATCGAACTCAGGGGGAATTAAGAGACTACTCCGGAAAAATAGTAAATATGCTTGATTATGAGATTTTAAAGAGCTATCTTTACAATACGTACTATTCTGTTTTTATCCTTGAAGAAGCTCCTGAAAAATATTTTTACGGCGGCAAGGTAATAACACATGAACTTTTAGATCATGAAGATGCAGGGCTTCACGTTGATGTTAAAAAAGCAGGAATGAAAGTTAAATTCACTGAAAAAGCACATAGTGATCCAAATAAAAACAATTACTTTGTTATGGATTATCTTGATTAAAATTACTCTTTTTTCTTTTTAAAAATAAAAAAATCAAAATTATAATTTTAAAAATTTTCTGACACGATTTATCTTCTTAACCGTGTCATCAGTAAGGATAAGATTATATGTTAAATGAAATGGTCTCATTTCTTGATAATACTTTATTTTCATCTAGATTTATTTCAATATTGGTTACATTGGGTCCAACTGGATTTACACACCAGCAACCTGAATTTGCATATACAAAGTTTTGACCAACGTTTAGCTGGTTCATATGGGTATGTCCAAATATAATTTTATCGGCACCATATAAATCAAATATTGATTGCGAATACCAAAATAATCCGCCAGTTTGAACTACATCAATAGAATTAGCAAAATTATCATAAATAAATTTATCTGATTGCTGATCTTTTGAAAGAGAAGGTAATAAGTTATCAATATAGAACCGATTAACAAAATCTCCAAATGATTCTAAAATATCGCCATAACCAAGTTCTGTGTCATCATTCATCTTACATTTCACTTTATTAATGTCATCTACATTAAATTGTATTTTAATATCATTTTTAAAACCCTCAATAAGCATTTGAGATATTTCTGAAAGAAAATCATTCGTTATTTTTTCATTTTTAGATTTTAAATCATAAATCATCTGTATTACATTGTATTTTGCAACATTAACAAAATGATCTTTTTGCATAGGGATTGTTTTTTTTGTATGATTTAATCTTGTTTTATAGTATCCGAGAGGATACTGGAGTATGGGATCATCACAAGGTCTTGGTTTTGGCTTAACATTGAACAAGTCAACACAATTCCCATGGTCTATGTATAATCTGTTTTGAATAATGTCAAGGCATAAATCTTTAGGATCAACCTGAATAATATCTTCGACACCAAGTTCTGTTAAGTCCAAGTCCATATCATGGTTACCATTAATGAACCATGTTGGGGTTTTTTTCGCTCGATTTATTATCTGATTCCATACCATTGAATTTTTGATCATATCCTCATAACTAGGTGGTTTCCTATTACAAGTTTGTGTCCAACTGTCCAACAGATCTCCTGCTATAACAATTATAGAGTCATTAAATCGGTTATCATCGTTAAAAAAAGAAATTAAAGGAAATGGATTCTTTACTGAATTATATCCGCCAAAATGTAAATCACTTACAACAAATACTTTATTGATCATCGTCATAATACCCCCCAATATTAGTTATATACTAAAGCTATTTTTATTGTTTTATTTTCGAATTAATTATTTGATTATTTAATTAATTCTTCGGAGTAATTATTAATGGGCTTTTCTCGAGTAGTTTTTTATTATAAAAAAATTTAAAAATTCTTAATTTTATAAAATACGTCTTATTATTCATTTTTTTTTTGAAATTTATTCCCGTTTCTCTAGATAATTATAAAGTGTAAACTTGCTGATTCCAGTAGCGTTTAAAATCTGTTTTATGGTATATTCTTTTGAATCATACATTTTTAATGCCATTTCGACTTTTTCAGAATCTATTTTAGGACGCCCGCCAAGTCTACCTCTTGAACGAGCAGCAGTTAATCCAGATTTTACTCTTTCAGAAATTAAATCTCTTTCAAATTCAGCCAATCCTGCAAAAATAGTAAATAATAATTTACCATGTGCTGATGTTGTGTCAAGCCAAGATTCCTTTAGACTTTTTATTTCAACGCCCAAAGATTTACAGCTTTCAACAATTTCAACTAGATCTTTTGTACTTCTTGAAATTCTTGTAAGTTCAGTTACCAGAATAATATCTCCTGAACGTAAAACTCCAAACATTTTATCAAATTCCGGACGGTTTCTTTTGGTTCCAGAGATCTTCTCTAAAAATATTTTTTCACAACCTGCTTTTTTAAGTTCATCGAGTTGTCTTTCTAAATTCTGGTCTTTTGTTGATACTCTTGCATAGCCAATTATCATAATATCACGTTTTGAAGTTTGAAAAGTCAAAGAAAAGTAAAATATTCATACTTTGATTTTATTACTGGGTTTTATAACCGAAAAATCGAAAAAAATTTAAGAATTTTAACAATTTAAAAAAAGTTAGAAAAACACATGTTTTTCAAACTTAGAAAATATGTCTCTATTTTTTTATTCCATACATAAAATGAGTAATACTTCCTAAAAATATGATACTAAAATAAGATATTACTCGATATAGCACGATAACAACAGAACTTTCTGTTATTCCCGTATTTTTAAGATTTAAAATAAATACTAAAGCATATTCTACAACTCCAAGGCCTGAAGGCGTAAATGGAATCGCCGTTAAGAGGGAACTTGATAAATCAGTAAATATCGAAAATAAAACATCAAAGTTCAATCCTATCGATAAAAATATGAAATATATCGTAAAGCCTTCAGTTATCCAGGAGATTAAAGAAAGTAAAAACAATTTTGGAATTGATCTTACTTTTAAAGTTCTAATTCCTTTTTCAAAATTAGTAAAAACATTTTTAATTAGTTTATTATTTATTTTATCCATGATTTTAGCATTTAATTTTAAAAAAATCAATGTAAATACAATTAATAATATAATTAACGCTATTCCATACTTCAAAGCTATGAATACTTCCACAGGTATATCGGAATTAAATGAAATAATACCAAAAATCAAAAGAAGTGGAATCATCGTCATTAAATCAAAAATACGTTCAACAAATACTGTTGCAAAACTCAAGGATATTGGAGCATTGTTTTTTTGTTTTAAAAGATAACTTCTGTAAATATCGCCTATCTTTGCAGGAATTATTGAATTTGCAAACATCGAGAGATAGAATATCAATATAGAATCTTTTAATTTAACTTCAAGTTCTGCATCGTTTAATAAAAGTTTCCAACGAATACTTTTTAAAAAAATAGATGCATAAAAACATCCAAATGCCACAAAAAACCAGAAAAAATTGGTATTTTTAATAGAACTCATCATTAAATAAAAATCAAGCTTTGAAAATATCCAATAAATTATCAAAAACGATATCAAAAATGATAAAAGCGTTTTTTTAGTTAACAACTGTTTTTTTAATGTGTCCAACTTCCCACACTACATTTTATTGATTATTTTAACTTTTTCTTGAAATTCAATAGATTTATAAAATTATCATATCCGTCTTTTAATGGGTTTAACTTTTTTTCACCAAGTCTTTTCCGATATTTTATTGGAATTTCGACGAATTTGTTATTATTATGATTTGAATAAATCTTTATTTCTTGTGAAAATGGCATGCCTGCCCCCATTATACCAAAATCCATATTTTCAAGGATTTCTTTTTTAAATATCCACATTCCTGATTGTGAATCTTTAATATTTACTCCATAAATGCCATTTGCCATCAGGGTTAACATTTTATTTCCAAAATAATTTAAAACTGGCATTGAATTTTTTTCTAAATTAGCAAACCGGTTTGTATTGATAAAATCAAAATCATTTTCAGCCATTAATCTTAAAAATCTTGGAATGTCTTCAAACGGGTATGATGCATCAGCATCTCCCGTAATTAATATATCCCCTGTTGCAAAGCCCATTCCTTTTTTGTATGCATTTCCATAACCCTGATTTAACTCATCAAGTACCAATGCACCATGTTTTTCTGCAACTTGTTTAGTATTGTCTTTAGAATTATTATTTACAACTATAAGCTCAAATTCATATTCTTCAATGTTTTTAATTACTGAATTTATTAAATCTAACGTATTTCCAATTGCAATTTCTTCATTATATGCAGGAATTACTATTGAAACTTTTTCACCCATTATTCCACCCGTATTTTGTAAAGCACTGCTATTTTCTGACCGTCGACACTGTAATTCCAAACTTCTTCCAAATAAGGATCCAAATCTTCTTTCCACGGTTTAACAGGATTTCGATAATTTTCGGGAGATATCATTAATAAATCAAATTTTGAAACATCGTGTAGCGAAGGATCTACCCACCAGTCCACCCGATAATATTTTACTTCATTTTCATCCAGTTTTCGCTCGTACAATGGATTATAAAATGCAATTAATGGATCACAATGACTTAATGAATTATTTTCACTAACTCGGTAATCTAGCCCATTCCAGTTAGTATCCCAGTATAAATATTTTATATCGTATTTTTTGATCAGTTCCAATTTTTTTGAAGTATTATTCCCATAAAGTATAATCGATGCATCGATATCTCGTTCTGAAAAATCCAAATAGGGGTTATTTTGCTGTGCCCATCTGTTAACTACCAATTTTCTACCACTAATACTATTTACGGCAAAACTAAGTTCTTTTGTAGATAATATCGTGTCACTTACCTCAGTATTTTCTGAGATATATTTTTGAAGTGAGGGGTACGGTTCAGGCATTGGATTATATCCCCTTTTCATCCATGAGTTGTTTTCAACATTTGAAATAAATCCATTTGATGATAAAATTAAAAGTAATATAAAAATCGCTGAAAAACACAATTTCATTTTTGAATGGTCTTTTTTAAACATTTTAGTGTTATTTAATAAATTTAATCCATATAAGCTTATTAAAATTCCCATACACCATATATAATAGTTTGCCATATAATTGGGAACAAAATGCATGTTTAATAATGGGATAGTAATAAAATATGAAAAAGTTGCAAAGATACACCCTATTCCAAATATTCTTAAAAATTCGTTATGGGCATTTTTCCTAGCTTTATATATATGAATTAAACCAAGTAAAAATAATAAAGAAACCAGGGCAGAATATAATGAATTAACGTTGATTAAATTTTTCAAAGTTTCAAATACAAAGTTAATTTGAACATTTAAATTATTCCAGTCTCGGTTAACATTCCAAATTAATAGATCATTTACTTGACGCAATTTATAAACAAATATTGGTTTGTACCAATAGAGTAGGGACAAAGGAAATCCAAAAATGCCAAATATCCCCAAATTTTTCCAGTTTTCTTTTAAATATGATTTAATTCCATTTATTTTATTAAATTTGTATTTATCACATATTTCATAGGTCATAAATGTGGCAATAATTAATGTAGCCCCAACAAATGCCACAGTATGGGATATTGCAAGCAATCCATAAATAATCCCTAAGAACGCATAATTAACCGATTTTTTGTGTGTGAATGTTAAATAAAGCGCTAAAATAAACAATGGTATCATAATTTGTTCAGTAAACTCAGTATATTTTAATATTGGATAAATTGAGATTCCATTTGCCAAAATAACGCCAATTACTGAAAGCCATTCATTTTTAAAGATTTGTTTAAACGTTTGAAACCAAAGTATGCTTCCAAATGCAAATATTGCTAAAGAAAAATAAATCATTCCATTAAATGTATCCAAACTAAATAATTTACAAAATCCTGCACATAATATTCCGTAAAGTGGTAAATATCCGGGAATTCCTCCGTCCATGGAGGAACTTTCAAATGGATCTCCACCAGATAATATATGATTTACGGAACCCATTTGATAATAATAATCTCCGCCGTAAATGGGGGATGGAGGTGACTGAAATCCTGAAATTTCAGAGTATTGTAAAAATAATCCTAAAATAATGTATAAAATTAACATTATGTATGGTAATTTTAATTTTGAAATAATTAATCCCCCCTATTTATTTCATTTAGTTATACCATTAAGGTTTTTTTAATATAATCTTTTGTTTTTCAAACTTAGAAATATATCCCTATTTTGTATATTCCATACATAATATATGCAATACTTCCTAAAATTACGATATTGAAATAAGATATTACTCGATATAGCACGATAACAACAGAACTTTCTGTTATTCCCGTATTTTTAAGATTTAAAATAAATAATAAAACATATAGACTTTTTTTAAAGAATCCATTTCTACCATTTATCACTTTTTATTTCTTCATGGTATTCTTGATCTTGATTTACGCCCCAAATATCATACTTTTTGCCGTATGCAATGTTTCTTGCAGCCAAAAATCCCGTATATATCGAATGATCCATGTTGTTGTATTTGAACATCCCTGCTCTTCCAATCAACTGAAGATTTTCAAAAGCATTTAAATAGTCTATTACGATATTTAAATTGTTTTTATACCCTTCATCGTAAACAGGGTATGCTTTAGGGACTCTTACGACTTTTGCATCCGTTATTTTAAAGTTATCCGGTATTAAATCTATTTTTTTTATTTCTTCTTCAGCTTTTTTTATTATTTCATTATCTGGCAGGACCCACAATTCGTCGTTTTCACTACAGAAGAATTCTGCACCAATTGATGAACAATTTGAATTCTTTACAAGATGTGGGGACCAATTATTAAATATTTGAACTCTTCCAAGCTTTACTTCAGGTTCATGGATGTATATCCACGTATCTTTTAAATCAACTAGATTATCAAACACTAGATTAACGATTATAAAACTTCGGAATTTTAAGTTAGTAATTGCATCTAAAACTTCGTTGGGAGGATTTAAAAGTCTTACCATATCATCTATAGGTATACTGGATATTAATTCATCAATTTCAAATTCATTATCATTATTATCTACAATACTTACAATTTTATTTTCTTTAGTCGTTATAGCCGAGATATATGAATTGTAGGCTATTTTTACATCTTTTTCAGTCAGTGTTTTTGCAAGTTCTGAATACATCTGGCCTGGACCGTATTTAGGATATAAAAATTCATCGATAAGTGTTTTTATTACCTCGTTTTTGTCCCCCAATAGTTCTCTCTTGATAATTGCACCAATTGATAAGCCTTTAATTCTTTGAGATGCCCATTCTGCCTGTATCTTATCACAAGGGGTCGCCCAAACTTTTTCAGTATATGTTTTAAAAAAGATACTATAGAGCCGATATCCGAATCTATTCGATACCCAATCTTCAAAGCTTATTTCCTTTCTTTTTAACATTTGGGATTTCATAAATGACATAAATATTAAAAAATCTTCTTTTAATCCGAGCTTACTAACTGCATCAAACACTTTAACCGGATAATTAAAAAATTTTTTATTATAATAGATTCTTGACAGTCGAGGTCTTAAAATAAATTCATCCTTTAAAATATCATTCCACATGTTAGAAACATCTTCTATCTTTGTAAAAAACCGATGTCCCCCTAAATCAAAGTAATAGCCATTATTTAGTGCTGTTTTGCTTATGCCTCCAACTTCAGACGATTTTTCAAATATTACAACATTGTACTCATTTTCGAAGTTATCTGAAATTTTAGCTAATTCGTAAGCAGAACTAAGTCCTGCGGGTCCCGCTCCCAATATTGCTATATTTTTCAAAGTTTCACCGATTACTCAATATTTAGTTTATATAATATCGCAACTTTTTGTCCATCCGAACTATAATTCCAAACTTCTTCTAAATACGGATCCAAATCTGTTGTCCACGGTTTAATTGAATTTCGATAATTTTCGGGAGATATCATCAATAAGTCTAAAGTCTGAGCGTTTCTTTGATATATATCCACCCACCAGGTTTTTTCAGTATATTTTATGCCGTATTCTTCAAGCTGTTTTTTGTATTTTTCCTTGTAAAATGCGATTAATGGATCTTTTGGTGTTTCTGACCCGTTTACGAACTGATATTCCGTGCTATTCCAACGATAATCCCAATAAATATATTTTACATTATATTTTTCAATTAATTCCAATTTTTTTTCAGTATTATTTCCATAAAGAATAATTGCAGCATCGATATCCCGTTCTGATAAATCTAAGTATGGATCGTTCTGTTGTGCCCAATGATTTACAAGCAACTTTCTACCACTAGTTCCAATTATAAAATAACTTAATCCTTTTGTAGACAAAATTGTATCTTCTGAAGATGTATTTTCTAAAAGATAATTATATAATGATATTTGGGAATTTGGGAATGGATTTTTCCCTGCAACTGACCAATCATCCATATTTGATACAAAAATATTGGATGTAAGGACCATAAGTAAAATAAATAGTGACGTAAACCCTAAGTTCATTCTTAAATGGTGATTCTTAATTATTTTGGTATTTTTTAAACTATTTAACCCATAAATGCATATCATGGAACATAATGTAACCAGATAGAATTTCGACATATAATTTGGAAAAAAATGCATGTTTAATAATGGAATAGTAATAAAATATGAAAAAGTTGCAAAAATACAGCCTATTCCAAAAATTTTTAAAAATTTGCATTGACTATTCGTTCTGGTTTTATACATCTGAACTAAACCATTAATAAGGAATACTGAAACCAGAGCAGAATATAACGAATCAACATTAATCAAACTCCTTAATACATCAAATATAAACTCAATTTGGACATCGGAGTTATACCAGTTTAGGCTAACACCCCAAATCATAAAATTATTTACTTGATGTAATTTATAAACAAATAATGGTCTGTACCAGTAGAGTATGGATATGGGTAGCCCAAATATAAAAAATACTCCAAAATTTTTCAAATTTTCCTTAAAATATTCTCTAAGACCATTTATTTTATCCGAACTATATTTTTTACATATTTCATAGATTAAAAATGTTGCAATAATTAATGTGGCACCAACAAACGCTATATTGTGGGATATTGCAAGTAATCCATAGATTAATCCTAAAAATGCATAATTGAATGATTTTTTGGATGTGAATACTAAATAAATGGCCAGTATGAATAACGGAATCATAATTTGAATGGTAAACTCAGTATATTTTAGTATTGGATACATTGAGATTCCATTTGTTAAAACAACGCCTATTACTGAAGTCCATTCGTCTTTAAAGATCCTTTTAAATGTGTAATACCATATAAAGCTTCCAAATGCAAATATTGTCAAAGAAAAATAAATCATTCCATTAAATGCATCTAAACTACATAATTTACAAAACCCTGCACATAGTATCCCGTAAAGTGCTAAATATCCCGGAAGTCCCCCTACCATTGAAGAACTTTCAAATGGATTTCCACCCGATAATATATGGTTTACCGAACCCATTTGATAGTACTGATCTCCATTTAATGGCCCAAAAAAAGACTGGATCTCAGAAACTTCGATATATTGTAAAAATAATCCCAAACAGATGTAAAGAATTAGCATTAAGTATGGTAATTTTAATTTTGAAATAATTAATCCCCTCGTATTTATTTCATTTAGTGAACAATTTAAGGTTTTTTTATAATATAATCGTTTGTTTTTATTACGCACAAAATTTATCCAAATATATTTAACATTTTGTCCTCTGTTAATCCATATATTAATATATCTATCCAATTCATTTAGAAAATTAGATCAATATATAATATATATCAAAATCTTGATTAATTCAAAAAATCAGGCAATGGAGAAATAGAATGTTTAATCCTAAAATTCTAATAATTTCAACGATATTTTTAATAGTTTTTTCAGGTTGTACTGAAGATAATACTGGGGCCAACAATCAGGTTTTAACTGTTGGGGTTTGTACTGATCTAGCACCAACTTCATATATTGAAGATGGGGAATTTAAAGGCTTTGAAGTAGAGTTAATATATGAAATTTCAAAAAGACTCGATTTACAACCTGAATTTATAGTATATTCATTTTCAGGATTACTCGACGCAGTTTCCGAGGGCGAAGTTGATTGCGGAATAGGATATATTGGAAAAACACCGGAAAGACAGTTAAAAATGGATTTTTCAAGGCCCTATGGATATACTTATTCTACAATACTAGTCAGATCGGATAGTACGTGTTGGAATAAAATGCCTTGAAAATAAATCAGTTGGTGTTTTGAAAGATTCAATAGAAGAATACTGGTTAGAATCGCTTTTAAAATCTATGGATTTTAAAATTATAATCTACGAAAACCAAAATGATATCAATAACGATTTGTTATCTGGTAAAATCGATTCGGAAGTGACTGATCATATTACTTCTCTTTATCTAATTCAGGACTATGATACTGAACTAAAAATTGTAGGGGATAAATTTGACATTATCTACGTTGCAATTGCAATTGATAATGCTAATCCAGAATTGAAAAGATCTATTGACGATGCACTTCTAGAAATGGAAAATGACGGTTCTTTAGTTCAATTGAAAGAAAAATGGGGTATTAATTAAATATTCCCTTTCAAAGTTTCTTTTAAAAATATTATATTCTGTCCTATCTTTTTTGAAGTTCTTTTAACTTCTTTTTGATATGAAACAGAATGGATTTCTTTTAAATCTTCTAAAATATCAATAATGGTTTTATTTACTACACTTTCAAGATAAACGGACTTTTTTCGTCCTGCAGTTTTTGGAGTCACTTCGTCAAATTCTTCTTCATTAGTTTCAGGCCCGGCTTTAGATCTTCCAATTGGAATGTCATAAATTGGTTTAGTATCTGAAGAATTTTCTTTTTCTTCAGTAATTTCGGGTTTGGAAACTACAAAATCCCCGTCAGTCTCTTTTTCAGGTTTTTCTTCTTTTTCAACATTAAGTTCTTTAGTATTTTCGGGCCCCACTTTTCTAGGAACTTCATCAATATTTTCTTCAGCATCTTGATGTGAAAGATCAAGATCCGCTTCAGGTTTTTCAGACAAAAAATCACCCTCACATCATTTCATTTTTCATCTTGGTAATGGCATTATCAAATGAAAATTCCCCACCTTCAAAGCTTTTTTCTTTTGTGCTCTTTCTGCTGCTTTCCTTTTCACTTCCTTTATACATTTTCATCGTAGGATTGATGTATAATGCAGCTTCAACAAGGTTTGGAATATCTTGAGACAATAAATTTTCACACATAATTTCATATGCTTCAGCACGTTTCCTTTCAGTAATCCAAGCTACTCTTTGTCTTGGATCATCGTCTTCTAGGGGAACTGCATATTTTACAAAATTTGCATATTTATCATCCCTGAAGTGATCAACAAAAAATATTATAATGTCTTCAGAAATATCAACGCAAGACTTAGGGGCATAAACAACTGCATAATGTCTTTTATAATTAAAAAGAGTCGATTTGATAGTAATTATTAAATCTTCAAGCCAGTCTGTGGCTTTATTTTTATATAATATTTTATAAGTTCCTTCGTCAGGAATTACTGCATGTGGATAACCGAATAATTTCGCACCGGATCCATTATGCCAAATTAAAAGTTTTTGTCTGGATAAATAGGGAGCAAGTGAATCGTATGCTTCCCTTTCAGCGTTGTACTCTTCTTTTTTCTTTTTTACTTTTTCAATAACGTTGAATGTTCCTGGAGTTTCTTTTTCAGGATCATCAATATTTTCTTCAGTATTTTCAGATCTTTCACTTCCAGGATCTGATTTTTTCTTTTTAAATCCAAGATTCTCTAAAATACCCAAAATCTCACCTACAGACTCTGTGGTTGCCTGTATTCAATATGTTCTGTGAAATCTTTATTATATGAAAAATAGCCCCTAAATCGAAGTTTTCTTTTCATGTTTTCCCATTCTGAAAGACTTCCAGGTTCATCAAAATCGACAACATCTTTAAAATCAGGAATTAATTTTTCAAGAGTTTTTGTGTCAGTGTTCGATGCTAATTTTCCCATTATTCCAATATGACTCGAACCAATCAAGATATCTTTTGGGAGATTATCGGTGTATTGTGTCGCACAGATCAAATTGATACATAAAGAACGTCCTTCTCTTAAAATTTTATCAATTGCCCATTTTCCATTTTTATCTTTCATAAAGTTTTGAACTTCATCCACTACGAAAAATACTGGAATTCTGTATTTTATTGCAACGTTTATTGCATGTTGAACGACTAATTTAAAAATTAAACATTCTTCATAAGTTTCTAGTTCGGAATTTTGCGAAAAATCGAGAATATTGATTTTTTTATTTGTAAGTTTTGTTAAAAAAGAATTATCTATATCGCCTGTAAACAGTACATCCGTTTTTAAACGATTCATTGTTTCGTCAATTCTTAAATAAGTCTGAGATGGTCCTGAATTTGATGTTTCAGAACTTCCTGCAATTAATAATACCTCTTTTGGATCCCGAATTTTTGAAATATCCCATATATTTTTTAAAATTGCAGAATATCTGGTCTGTTCACCTAAATTATTCATATCTGCAATTATTTCAAATGCCAGATCAGGATAAGCAAGTTTTGAATTAATCGCTTCAGTTAAAGGGCCGTTATCAAAAGCGATATTTTCAATCTCCCTCCTAGGTCTGAACACAAAGCGTCTCGCAGGATATGCTGCAGGACTTAAACCATGTCGTCCAAGAAGTGATTTAGTTTCGTCACTTTCCATTTTTGTGTATTTTCCGAGAATATTTGGAAAACCTATGGCAAAATCACCCATTAAACCATATTTAAGCTCTTTATCCTTTTCAATTTCTTTAACATAATGTTCAAGATAGTTCCAGATTCCTTCACCATATTTACGATGTGCCTTAGCTGAACTGAGGTATTCAGACTCTTCATGGTAAATTTCAATCACTTTCTTAGGTTTTGAGGTGTCAACTTTCCTTTCAATTACAATAATTATTGGTGGAATTCCTGCATCTGAATATGAACTATAAATTTCTTCTATCATTCCACGCATTATCGTGGTTTTTCCGTAACCGGACTTTCCTAAAAGCGTAATATGGTTTGCTTCATCGTTTTTAAGGTCTAAAGTTCTTTTAGTTCTTTCTCCAAATTTTTTTGTGGGATCTGCCCGTCCAATGCCTAAATTAATACGTACCATTTTAGACCTCCTATATCTTAAAATGCCAAAATCCCGGGGTTTGGGTACTGGCAGATACTTCTGTTACTGGCGGTACTAGTGGTACCTGACAATAAAAAAAACTAAAAAAATGGGTACCAGTCATAAATTAAATTCCAAAATCGAATTGTTTTTTCTTCCATCTGAGCACTAAAAATAACACTAAACATACTACTACTCCGACTAAAACACCAAGTTTAAAGTTATTTACAGTTTTTACCGCATTATTGTATGCTTCTGTGCTGATGTCCTTAGTATCATTACTTTGTTTAGTTATCAGGTCTGTTATCATGTCCTGATAGCCTTCATTTTGAGTTTCTAAAATTTCTTTTTCAGCTTCTAACAGTTTGATTTTTGATTTCAGAGTTGTAATGTTTTCTTTTAGTTCAACGTTCTCAGCTTTAGCCACGATATAACTTGAAAGCTGTTTATCTTTTTTACTGAGTTCTTCATTTAGTGCAGTAATGTTTTGTTTTAATTCATGGATCAGTGCATTCTGACCTGAAACCATGTTTCCATCATACACGATCAACGTTGAATAATTCAGATCATCATAATCTGTCAAAACATAAACTGTTTCATTGTCACTATTTGCATACACTCCTGGAAGCAAACAAAAGATCATAATTAAAAACAGTTTTTTCTGCATTGGTTATAACCCTAAGAATCCAGTCAGTGCAGAAATGTTCACTGTTAGATATCCAATATATTCCAAAGCTCCAGCAAGTAAAAGACTTACAGAAAATGCTACATAACATCCTTTTGAGAATTCATCCATAAAATCACCTTTTAAAATAATCCTTCCATATCAACATAGCCCTTTTCACGATTCACAGAGATGTAACCCATGAATCGACCAGTTGAGCCAATGTCTCCAAAATAGAATTTAAATTTCCAGTAGTTTTCAGACTCTTCAATTGATTTGGGTTCGACTCTAATCATCAGGCCCTTTGATTCTAATGAAGTGCCATATTCTTTGTCAATGTAATCTTTAGCAAGATAATATGCTTCTACCCCACCGAGTTCATACATTTTAGGTGGATTAGTTAATTCTGATTTTGAACCGTCTTTATAATACACGGTTTCATTGCAAATGATGTATCCTGATGAAGGATAACCAAATTTCAATAATTTTAACTGAATAATCTCTTCATCTGATTTGGATGAGTTCAAGATCTGAAAGACAAGCAAAAAAATAATTAAAAATGTGAAGAAAATTATTTTCTTCATTTCAATCACCCTGTGATTCCAGGGATAGGTGGTATTATAGCAATATTGTGGCCAAGTGTCGCAGCAGTTGCACCGATCCACAAGAATAATAGTAATTCATCATCTCCAGTTTCTGGAGCTAAGATATATACTGCACATATTCCTGCAGCAACCAGTGCAGGTGCTGCAAGTGAACCTAATGACAAACTAATTGTTCCAAGTATTCCGTAAAGAACCGCAACAAATGCGATTACTCCAATAACAACTGATTTTAACAGGTGGTTTGATGTGTTTTGTGGAATTAATTTATTATACATTCCTGAAACATCTGCTAATTTATCGAGACCTTCAATCAATAGGATTACTGCAAAAGGGATGGAAGAAAGGGAAGTTGCAATTTCTGAAATTGTAACTACCTGAGTTCCAGTCCACCAAAGAAGTAATCCCACGACAGCTGAAGCACCGACAGCTTTTGGAAGCCAGACATCAAGTGAGAAATTGGCCATCAAATCACCTTACTCAGCAGCAACTGTGATATTGATCCATTCAGCTCCTTCAGTAGGGAGTCTTGATGTGTTTTCGTCACATGTAATTTCTAAGTAGTAGTAAAGATCTGTTTCAGCAGCATCTGCAGTGAACTCGAAAGTTCCTGGAAGATCTAAAGCAGTTGAATTTACAGTATTTGTGAATGTTGTGTTATCGTATGAAGTGAATAAAACAACATCAGCAGTTTTGTTTTCTTCTGAAGCAGAAAGAGAGAATAAAACAACACTTGTGGTGCTGTTAAAATCGGGTACTGCAGTAAATGATAAAGCAGTTTCTTCAGTTTCTTCAGTTGAATTTTCAACAGTAATTTCTACAGTTTCATAGGATCCTGCATCTGTAGGTAATCTGTAAGTTTTGTCACTGTATGAAATAACAGCGTAGTAATAAAGGTTTTCTTCTCCATCTTCAGGAGTTACTTCAACATCAATAGGAAATGCCACATCTTCAAAGGTATTTGTTTTAGTAAATGTTAATTCATCGTATGAAACATACAGTTCAAGCGAATCTGCAGTTATATTTTCTTTTGAAGCGTTAAATGTAATTAAAACATCACCAGTTTCATTGTCAAATGCTGCATCTGAGGAAAATGTTGTTCCAGTTGGAATAATAATTCCTGCAGATTCTCCTTGATCTAAATAGTACCAAGCTCCTGCAGCAACAAGGATCACTGCAACAGCAAGGCCAATCCATATGTTATTTTTCAAAAGTATCACCGTTTAGATTTTTTAGTTGATTTTTTCTTCATTTCACTTCTATTCTTTTGAATAACGTTTCCTTTACCATCCACGTAAACAAAAGAGCCTTTTTTTCGTTTTACCTTACCAATAATTTCTGCCATTCGATACCTCCTAAAATAGAAGTGATCTTTTCAATGATTCCTGAAAAGTCAAAGTTTGAAAGATCCTGGAATCCAAAATAAGATAATATAAAAACAACTGCGGTGGCAAGGATTATTGCCTTAATATTTTTAATTAAAACAGCTACAAGCATGATCAAAACAATCTGAATCCAGTAGGATTGAATAATTGGAATTATTGATTCAAAGTTCACATAACCTCACCACCACTATCTTTTACTTGCATTCGCTGCAGATACAACGATTGCACCAAGACAGACACCAAGCATAATCCTTGAACACTCCAGGAATATCTGGGAAACATCTTGATAATAATAGAGTAAAACAAGTACAATTAAAACAAAAGAAGCGAGTAAATCGCCTAAATCCCATTTATCAGAACCTATTTTCCACACACATATTAACACAATAAGTGTTAGAATAATCCAGGAAACAAGGCCAGGTAATCCTAAGACCTGACCTACAACTTCTACCTGCTCTTTTAGAACCATCGATAGCACAAAACTCATTACAACTAAAATTAACTGATTAATCATAATTTACACCTACATTTTAAACCACCTTACAGCCCAAAGCCTGTGAAACTTGGAATTATTGATAAATAAGAACCCCATGTTGCAATTGATGCCCCTACAAACAGGTACAGAAGGAATTTTTCCTTTCCAGTGTTTGGAGCAAGGAGATACAATGCAAAGATTGCTGCAACAACAACGCTTGAAGCACCTGCTGAACCAATTGAAAGAGTAATTGAACCCGACAAGGCCCAGAGAGTTACAAAGAACATACAAACTACTGTTATAACAGTTAAGCCAACAGCAACGATTCCAGAATAGTTTTTAAAAAGAGGTGTGTAGACAACTTTGTTCATGTCCACTATCGTATCTAATAGTTCCGCCATCAAGTAGAACACAAAAGGAACTGCTGCAAGACCCCGAACAACATCAGAACCCATAACAGAATTATTCATTACATACCACATTAGTGCAGCAAAACCAACACCACAACCAACCATTTTCAAAGAAAAAATAAGCCAAGGTGGCAATGATTTAGAGCCAGAGCTATTTGAGTTTGAAGCCAAAAAAATCACCTAAAAAAAGTTTTAAAGAATTGTTATAGTATTTTAGTGACAATTATTGCACCAGAGACCAAGACTCCAAGTAAAACGATAATTAAAACAGTGTCTGGAACGTCACCAATGCCAAAACCAGACTTAAACTGATCCCACCATTCAGAAATAGTGGATCCTGCAGTAAACCAGAGTGAAGGTTCATATTCAGCTGCAAGACTTTCAAGTTTTTCAGCATTTTCAGCTAGGGCGTCTCCCTGATCATCAAGTCCTAAATTATATTTTTCTGCAGCTTCACTCCAATAGTCCCCTGCAGGTTCATAGATATCCCCTGCAAGATAAGTGTAAACTTTTATTTCTTCAGGATCATCTGTATTTTTGGCCTTTTCATAGTATTCAAAGGCTTTTTCATAATCTTCTAAAGCATTTGAAATTGCATTACTTGCTTTTTGATCATCTTCGTATTTTTCAGCTTCTATTTCTGCAACATACTGTTTTTCTTTTAAACTGTTTTCAGAAATTTCAATGATTTCTGTAATTCTTTCAGTATCTGAATCAGAAATTGAACCATCTGATAACAATTCAAGAATTTCTTCTTTGAATTCTTCAGAAAGTGAATATTTCACGTTATCGATTACAGAAATCCTTGGCTGAATAATACACCACACTGGAAGTGCTGCGTCAATATCGTCATCAACATCTGCAATTACTAAAAAGTAGGTTTCAAATGCTTCAGTACTGTCAGTTTTTAAGTAATTAAGCGAAGTTGTAACCCCGTTATGAACTGACATGTCGTGGAAGTTTCCAGGAGTTTCTGATGCAATTGTTGCTACCAGATCATCTCTCAGTTTCAAGACCATGGCTCGATAATCATCTTCAATAGTTACTTCAACAGGCTCTAAGTTGTCGGGCTGACCAACAAGGATAAATTTATACTGTGCTGATGAATTGTAGCAATGTACTGGACTTGCCCAAACTCGACCAATTACGTTTGAAGTTGCTCCATTTGCATATGAAGAGTAAGCAATTGGCGTCACTTCGTTTACGAATGTTGTTGGAAGAGATCCATCGGCCCCATCAACATAGTAAGCACCGTTATGGATCATATCCCATGCTTCAAGAGTGGTAAGTTTTGTATCTATTGTAATTGTTTTATCGTATTCTTCCCAGGTTTCCCACATTTCAAGACCATAATCTTCATTATATCTCCATCCAGATTCTTCTTTGTAAAGTTTAGCATATCCATCAATTTCAACGACAAGTTCAAACTGTTTGACTTCTGCATTTAGTAACTCCTGAAGAATTTCTCTATCTGGGGCATTTGTTACTTGCGATTTTGCCTTTCCAATGTATGGATCAGGTGCTTTCATTGTGAAATTTAAAATATATTCTTCAATTGCATCAGGATAATCTTCACAATTTTCTTGAAGTTTTATATCGTCTGAATACGTTTTTTCATTCCATTTAACGCCATCAGAATCTACAAGGTAGATTTTTACACTTTCAATTTTTACATAAGAACTTTCTGAGCCAGTTAATGCTTCATCAAACTTTAATTGAACTGGAAAAGCTGAAAAACCATATATTTTGTCAGGCCCCTTCATTGAAACTGAAACATCTGACAGGGTTCCTGTAGTTTTAAATAAATATGTTCCAATTCCAGATTCTAATTTATCTTTAATTTCTGCAATATCTTGTGCTGCAGATTCTTCTGAATATTGCCTGTATCCTGCAAGTTCTTCGTAAATATACGAATTATTAATGTATTCTGAATCTGTCACATTAGTCTTTGCAGCTCCGGTGACTGCTGCAGATTCTTCAACATCTTTTCCTGTGGCCCATCTGTAAGCATAGTCCACACCGGCTGCACCAATACATGCAACACCAGCCGCAACAAGAACTGGAGCTCCAGCAGTTACTGCAAGTGCACCAACAGCAAGGCCACCAATTCCAAGAGCTCCAACATCATCCCATCCTGCATTTACTTCAGTACCTAAAACAGAAAAAGCACTTGCTGAAGGGAGTGAAGCAATTAAAAAAATGCAGAAAATAGAAAATAGTTTTGATTTCATCATTTTTTCAGCCTCAATGCTGCAAATGTTCCTGCAATTAAAAGAACTGCAGCAGCTAAAAGAATTAGTGTAGTGTTACCTCCAGGAACTGAAGCCAGGAAAAGTGAACTACTGGGTATTGTTAAAACAACATTTCCAAAATAAATCGGATCTGTTTTATCAGGATCAAATATTTCTAAAGTTAATTGGTAGTTTTCAAGATCAAGCTCTTCTGGAACTTCAAAAGAAATGTCAACTGTTTTGTCAACCGTTTTTGGAGCTATTGAAAACGTTTTAGCAATTGATTCGTTAAAAAACGGACACGTTAACTCCGAAGTATAATATTTTACATTTGAAGTAGGGTTTGAAATCTTAAACTGCACTGTTGCGACACTTCCTGGATTTGCAGTGATTTCTTCAGTAATCAAAGTTACTGGTTCAATGATCTCGATTGAATAATAGGTTTTTACAGTTCCTGTTTTTGCAGTTAATTCAAGTGTGTAATCTCCTGCATCATCAATTGGAACTTCAAACGTGTAATCACAGTATTCTAAAAGATTAGAACTTGAACTCCACTGTTCAACATCTTCAGAATCATAAAGAACCATTAAAACTGAATAAGCAGTTCCAGACTGGTCTGTTAATGTAATATCATTTATTCCGATTCCAAAAGTTTCAGGCATTTCAAGTAAAAATGGAAGTTCTAAAACTTCATAATTAATCGTTTCAAGGTTTGTGTAAGCCGTACCTTCGATATCAACAGCATCTAATTCTACTGTAAACGTCTTTTCTCCCCAGGATGCCGGAGTTTTAAACTCGATTTCAATATTTTGAATGCTTGTTACATCACCTAATATGTAATATCCATCGGATCCTTTTGGCAATTCTTGAGTCTGATAATAAACTTTGCTTACTTCAACTCCTGAAACCCTCAATTTTGTTGCATAAGCTTCCTTTAATGGAGTTATATCCATAGATAATGTTCCAACGGAATTTGGATACAAATTCCCAGAAAATTCATTTGAAACTTGGAATATTGCGGTTTTTGGAGCAAGTGAAACAAATAACTCCGTTTCATTCTCAATATTTACGTTGATAGATTCGTACGCGTCCCAGTACCCTTCTTTCACTAGTTTTAAATTATATTCCCCTACCGGAATATCGATTTGTAAAAGTCCGCCGTTATCGGTTGTACCTAGTAATATATCCCCGTCATAGACTGCTGTTTCTGGTTCAGTATTGATCGATACAGTCCCCCGGTCGGGAGGTTCTATTAATGTAGTAACTAATGTATCATCATAATCTACATAATCAAAGATTGTTACAGAATAAAACCCGTAACCTTGGTATCCTAAACACGCTACCCTATGGTCATAGGTTCCAGAAACCGCCCTTGAAGTAAATTGACCAGAAGCCGCACTTTTTCCCTCAGCATGGGCTAAAGACTCAGAATTAAAGTAAATACATGATTCGGACCCATAATAATCTGCTCCAGTATATGCCACTGCATAAATATACGCATATTGTGCGTTTTCAACATATCCTGTACGTGTCGTAGTTGATGTTGAATAATATGTTGTAACTGGTACTAGTTGATCTTCGATATATACTGTATATTCTCCAGAAAACGCCAATGTTCTAACATTATATGCTAAAGCCGTACAAAATCGTGCTAAATCTTTTTCCGAAGAAAAATATATTTTATTATCTCCATACCCGACAACGACCGGAACATAAGCACTCCACGAAGTGGTGTTTAATGCTGAGAGTAATAATTCATCAGTATATTGACTATTCAGTTCTACGTAATAGTCGCTCGTTTGATCACTAGACAATATACTTGTTGTACCTGCGTTTACTGTTGAAACGCACAACAAAACTAACAAAAAAAGAATAGAACGTTTTATCAAGTTAACCACCCACCAAAACGGTGTTTAATGCACTCTGTAAAATAATGTAATCTTTCAGGTGGTTTCGATCTCGTTTTAACTTGATAATCGAATTAAAAAAGTCTTTTTTTTGAATTTCAGATAAATTCAAATCTTTTGAAATTTTTCCTGCATTCATTTTCAAACTCTGAATGTTTGAGCATTTCGCTTGATCTTTAACAAAACTGGTCTGTAAAACACTACAATTTTTGTTACTCGTATGAACATTGACAGCTTTGACTTCAGATTTGTGATAATCCTTTTCAAAATGTTCAACAGGCTTTAAACAATACGGACAGATTTTAATCAAAATAATCACCTTGAAAAGAGGGGGAAATGGGAGTATTTAAAAAAAATCGATAGAGTTATCACGGGGGGCGTATCTTATTTTTCAACGATTGATATATCTCAAAATAAGAATTAAAAAAATTTACTCTACCTAATTAAATAAAAGAGCTTATATTATTTATAAATTGGTAAAAAACGGATAATCTGTCGAGTAACTATTATGTTTTGTAAGCCTAAGGTGCCGGACTCAGTCCGACACCTTAAAAATTAAAAGAAGCCCGTAGAATCGAGATAGCATGGTGTATTAAAAAAATCCGGCACCCTACCTGTGGTAAAAATGAGGTCCTTCTCGCGGAAAATCGTTTAAATTTGCTGAAAACAGTGAAGAGATAACAATACTAAAAAAAGCCACAACGTTTGAACGTGAAATTAAAAACGCAGAGGGAGGGATTTGAACCCCCGCTCCCCAGTGGAGAACCGGATTTCAAGTCCGGCGCCTTTGGCCAAGCTCAACCACCTCTGCTCGCACTTGTACTTAAGCGATTCAGCTATATATACTTTTCTATTATTCCGAGTGCGCGGTACCGTAAAATTTGTGCGCAAACCATATTAAACGCGATAGCTACAACGTCCTAAAAACGGCTACACAATGCGCTGTAACACAGTATCAATGTTAACGTACTGTGGTATGACTTGATATCCGGTTCTCCACTAAAGACCGGCGGTTCAAATCCCTCCCTCTGCGCTTTCCAAACACGTGTCCAAGTTATGACTCAAATGTTGTCCAATCGGGTGTACCCAGTTTATAACCAGAATCGAAACACAATACTGGTTGCAAAACACGTGGAAAAAAATGGTAATTTATTGCGGTACAGTTATTCCGAATAACCGAAAACATCGTCCACTTTAAATCACGTAAAAAATCGATTATATCGTTGTAACACCGTATTTAAGCTATCGTCTAGATGTGGGTGAAATAAAAAAGTCCGGCGCTTTAGCAACCCCTACCGCATCTTTTTTTGCAAAGGATGCGATAAATCTCACCGGACCACTTTTGGCCGATGCGCTCGGATACCACGGGACTGCTTACAAAATCTTTGAAATCTGGTCAAGCATTTTGTTTTTTCGCTCGGTTGAATGTGAGTAAATGAGGGTGGTTTCGATTGAGGCATGACCCAAATACTCTTTTACAACGTCGATTGAAACACCTTTATTGAGCAAATCAACCGCACGGCCGTGGCGTAATGAGTGAATAACCAGCCACTGGTTTTTGGGGACTGTTCCATCCTTTTTCAATTCCTTCACAATATTTCGGAACCGAGCTGAAAGAGTGTATTTGTTCAACTTGGCACCATTAGCTGACTTGAACAGGTGATCTTCAGGTGAATTATCCGGGTCGTGCTGTAGAAAATAGTTTAGGAGTTTCAGTGTCTCTTTGGAACACACAACTGTCCGATCTTGTTTGGTTTTCGTGTGTGTTAGTTTGAACACACCCTTGTTTAAGTCTGACGCTGAATATGTCAGATTGCACGCTTCAGACACTCGACAGCCAGTATCCCACAGGAGTCGGATAAATGTTGCATCACGAATTTTTGTACCACTGTTCGATTTCAGCAGCTTAACTAATACTTGGTTTAATGTATCTTCATCTATTGCATCGTAATGCTTGATATCAAACCGTGAAAACCTTTTTCGTTCTTTACTTTCAACTACAAAGTCGCTGAAGTTTTTGAATTTCATCAGCCGATAAAACACTTTGAGCAGCTTGAAGTATTTGTTCACTGTGTTATCGCTGCAGTTTCGCTCTCGTTTGACGTATGTGAAAAAAGCCATGTAATCTCGGTTAGTTAGAGTTTCGGGTGTTTTATTCAGTGTGTAATATATGTATCGCAAGAATACTCTGATTCGGTCGTTATCGTTGGATATTGTAGCTTCTTTTATATTGTCAAATCGTCTCTGTTCGCTGAATTCATCAACTAACTTATCGATTTCGAGTTTTTTAGTGTCGTTTGGTGCAGTGTGCTCTTTGGAATCTTTTTTGAGCAATATCATGTCAGTTATATCGTCCATTATATCACCGTAGTGAGTTTTTGGAAACTTGACCGTCATATGTGGTAAGTTTCCTTTGAGTTGTTGATTGTCATGGTATCACCTGAAAAACGGTTATTTTGGGGTTAAATACGTCAAAAAAGTTAATGTGATAATTTGGTATGTTATAATTGACATATTACTAAATGTGGCCATAGGAACGGTTCCCGTAATAAAATACGGGTTACAGAAATGAATTACGGCGAATTTCAATAGGCTTACTCAACAAAAAACTTTATTGGGGGTCATGGTTAACGTAACACGTCAGATTAAACCGAACTGTTCGTTTTAATCGAGTATTTTCCCGTTTAAATCGCAATGTTTTTAATGGGGGGTGAATATAACGTAATAGGTATATTATAACAGTTACATTTTACGAGGGGGATGTAGATGTACACGACACCATATAAATTAACAAAAAGCCAAATGGATGCTATAAAATACGTTGAATCACCATTACTTGTTGTTGCAGGCCCAGGTACTGGTAAAACGCGAACAATAATCGAAAAAGTTGTCTATCTGGTTGAAGAACTAGGATATGATCCAAATAAGTTATTGGTTGTGACTTTTACCATTAAAGCTGCCGATGAACTAAAGGATAGGCTCAGAAAACGATTGGGTGATCGTGTTGAAACAATGCAGATTTCTACTATACACTCATTTTGTCAGCGAATGCTAGAAATGTTTCCAGAATATCACAATTACGGAAGCGTCTTTGAGGTAATGGATGAGTTAGATCAGTTTATTTACGTTGACAATAACTATCGTGGGTTTGGGCTTAACGGCATTGAAGAAAGGCTCGAAACGGGCAAACGGATTAGATTTGTTGATAAGTTAACTAATTTTTACAACCTGTTAACGGAAAATGATATAGATCCCATAGCGCTCAAAACGTATTATTCGGGTAAACGTTCATTAAAGACTGAAGAACTGCTTACTGAAAGTTATGAGTATTATGAAGCGGAACTTGATAAAACCGATCCAAAAAAGTTAGATTTTGCAATGCTACAAAAACAGTTTTACCACATGTTACTGAATAATGAGGACGCATTAAACTCAGTAAGAGAAATGTTTGATTACATTTTTGTTGACGAATACCAAGATACTAACCCGATACAGGATGCCATTATACGATTGATAGCAGAACCCAAATTCAATATCACTGTTGTGGGTGACGAAGATCAGAGTATTTATGGATTTAGGGGGGCATCGGTTGAAAACTTTAGGCAGTTTTTGGAACGGTATTCTGGACCTGAAAAAATCAAGGCGCACATGATAAAACTTGAGGAAAACTTCAGATCCCCTGAAGAAATAGTGGATGCGTTTGATAAATTTATGGGGCCACACCGTACTTTCGAGAAAAAAATAATTTCTAAAAATGGACATTACAGCGATCCTGTGTTAATTGTTTCGGAATCGCCCGAAGAAGAATCAATAAAGATTGCAGAATGGATTGAAAAATTGATAACAAAACACAATGTTGACTACGGCGATATTGCGGTACTGTTCAAAAGTGTTAGGAATCATGCAAATGAACTTGTTGATGAATTAATGGAACGTAATATCCCTTATGTGGTTTATGGTGACAGTTCATTGATAGATCAACCGGAAATACGGTCAGTGATCCACGCTATGGCATGCATTAATGAATATGAACTTAATGAGAAGGTATCTCGAAACAGGAAACTAATGTCATTATTGGATTATGACATATTGGGTTCTGATTTGTTGAATTTGGATGAAAAAACAGTCGAAAAATTAGACTATCGTGGTGAACCACACAAGTTTTGTGATGTTTATAATTATGAAGGCCTGAAAAACCAAGGTATCGCTACTAAAGACATAGATACACTTATAAATATCAAAAATATCCGCAATAAAGATGTGAAGAAACCACAGCTTGACATTTTTTATGAACTTATGGATGCTACAGGTTATCTTAGGAGATTATTTGAAGCTTCAAAAGACGAAGCAGACAAGTACAATGCTGAAAAAGCGGAACTACAACTGAAAAACCTTGCGAAATTTACCACGATTTTGGAGAAATTCAAGAAAAACACTGGTTCCAACAGCTTCAAATCTTTCATATATTTACTTACAAAAATTCCAGATAATAAATTAGAGGATGCAGCATCACCGGAAGGTCAGGATGTAGTAAAAATAATGACAATACACCAAGCTAAAGGCCTTGAATTCCCTGTTGTGGTACTTGGAGGGGTTACAGAACGCCGTTATGGTGCAAGAGCCGATGATAGGTTAGTTAACATTCCAAAGCAATTTATGATGAATAAACATGATGTTGATTTTGATGAAGAAGTTAGGCGGGTATTTTATGTGGGAATGTCAAGAGCACAAAAACTGCTCACAATAAGTGCAATTGACGGAAGAAATCGAAAAATGTCAAAATTTATTGGTGAAATTGGAGATTACAAGTTTATATCTCCGTCAGCCTTCACTGCCACATTTGGTGAAGATGATCATTATGTGCCTGTGGACGAAAAGATCAGGATGACTTATTCATCGGTAAATTACTACATGGACTGCCCATTTAGGTTTTATTTATACTATGTGCTTGGATTTGTAACACCTGAATGGGAAAGGCAGATTTATGGCAGTATTATACACAACTGTCTAAAAAAACTACACATTATGATGTCGGAAGGCAAAAACATCAGTATCCGCGATATCATGGGTATTGTAGATAAGTACTGCAAGGAAGAAAACACAAAAAAATATCGGAATAGCGTAATTGACCTTGTTAGGGATTACCACAAGAATGCAAAAGAGTTTATCGGCGAAATTGTTGATGTTGAAAGACCATTTACATATATAAATTCTGATCTAGTGGTAAATGGTCAGGCAGATCTGGTTATCCGTAATAAAAACGGTGAATTGTGTATATTGGATTTCAAATCCATGACAAAAAAGGGTATCGAATCCACAAATGTTGAAATTCAACTTCAAACGTATGGGATGGCATTGAGTAAAGTGTATCCTGAACCCATAAGTCATTTGATTGCATATTCTATCGAAGACAACCACATGCAACACATTCCAAATAGTGAGGAAGGAATTCAAAAAACACAAAAATTAATAATGAATGTCGAAGATTCAATAAATAATAAGGAATTTGAGCGAAACTGGGGATGTAAGTTTTGTAATACAACAGAGGGTAAATGTCCATTTTATGGTCTTTGTTACAAATTAGAAGGTGCTAATAATGGTAAATAACGATAAATTAACGCAAATGCAAGCTGTTTTACGAAACCTATTTCAATTCGAGGAATCCGATCTTGATTTTGGGATATACCGAATTATAAACATCAAACGTAATGAAATAAAGAAATTCATTGAGGAAGATTTGATTAACATTATTCAATTACAAATGAAATCGGTAGAAGATACAAAAGAAATCGAAAAGAAGATTGATGAGCTGAAAAGTCAATTGGAAGGGGTATTCGGTAAAAAAATTGATGCAATTGTGAAGTTACATGGAGATACCGATGGAGTTAAAAACTATCTTGGTTTACAAAAGCTGCTGAATCAGTCTAAAAATGAAAATTCAATCGAAGAAGGAATTTACGAAGATATTATCAACTTTTTTTCACGATATTATGACAGTGGAGACTTTATTTCCAAAAGAAGATATTCAAAATCGAATAAATATGCAATACCATACAACGGTGAAGAAGTGTATCTCTACTGGGCTAATAACGACCAATACTACATAAAAACCTCGGAAAACTTCCTCAATTATTCGTTTAAGCTTGGTTCATTGAGTGTTAACTTTGAAATTAGTTCGGAAGATACAGAAGTTGAACAAAACAACGTTAAATCATCGGATAAAAAATTCTTTATTTTCAACAATCTAGAATACAACCAAGATTCTAAGGAACTAACGGTTACATTTGGATACCGTGGCCTTACAAAAGATGAGGAAAACGAAGTAAACAAAATATCTGGTAAAAAAACCGTTACAAATGATACGGTAAATGAATTCAACGTCGAAAAAATAACTGAACAGATTGGGATTTACGGAATTTCGAGTTTATTCAAAAAACACCTCAAAATGGACGGCACAATGTCGGATAAATCGGAAATCGAATGGCACCTAAATAAGTACGCTACAAAGAACACATCTGACTATTTCATCCACAAGGACTTGAAGAAGTTTTTAACTGGTGAACTTGACTTTTACATCAAAAACGAAATGTTTCATCTCGATAACGTTCTTGAGGACAATTGGAACAAATATGACATCGAACTTCGTCGTATAAAAGTATTCAAAGAAATTTCTCTAAACATAATTGACTTTTTAGCACAAGTTGAGAACTTTCAGAAGAAACTATGGGAAAAGAAGAAATTTGTGGTATCTACGGATTACTGTATCACTCTTGACCGTATTGACAAAAAACACTACTCAAAGATCCTTTCTAACCATTCACAACTTGATGAGTGGAAAACACTGTTTGATTTTGATGTTAATGTGAAAACCAAGGATTCAAAAAGCAACTTGTTGGGATACACAAGTACAGGAAATCCTGAAATTGAACTACTGGTACAAAATCCAACTTTAACCCTTGACACGAAATTCTTTGACGAAGACTTCAAATACGAACTTTTGAGTGAAATTGATAATTTAGAGGATAATATAACAGGTATTCTCATAAATTCTGAGAACTTCCAAGCTTTGAATTTGTTGCTTGAAAAATATCGTGAAAAAATTAAGTGCTGTTATATCGATCCACCCTATAACAAAGGTTATGATGGATTTATTTATAAGGATAATTTTAAACACAGTAGTTGGAATTCATTGATCTATGATCGATTAGCACTATCTAAGAATTTAATTCGGGAAAATGGATCTATTTCAATAAGTATTGACGATGATGAAGAACATAATTTAACGGCTTTGGCAGATATGTGTTTAGGGAATGAAAATAGGCTTGCAAAATTAATATGGAATAGGAATCATTCAGCACAGGCAGGCTTTTTCAAATTATATCATGAGTATGTATTGTGTTACTCTAAAAATCGGACACAGTTTAATGCAATATTGGGGGCAGATGGAAAAATAATAGCGGGAGCACAGAAAAAAGAATCTAAACGGCACAAACTTCAAGAATTTACCTTTCCAAAAGGAACCCGATTTGAAGCTGAAGATGGTTTCGAGTTAAACGGCACCTGGGGTGGTGTAGAATCTACTGAATTAATAAATGGAAGAATGATGTGCAAAGGCAATAAATTAGCTGAAGATGTAACTCTAAAAGCAGGTTGGACTCAACTTAACCAGATGAATAAGTATTTCTATAGTGATGAAGAAGTTTTTGACACCAAAAATCAGAAAGTTTTGGAGTTTTTCTTTAGTTCTACGGGAAAATTAAAGTATGTAAAAGAAAAAACGCATGAAATACCCTCAACCGTTCTTAATGAAATGGGAACTGCAGGTCAGGCTAGCAACGACTTAACAAATATTTTAGGCTATTCTATAGATTCCACTCCAAAATCGATCAAACTAATGGAATTTATTATAAATTATTTGGCAGATGAATCATCTTTGGTGCTTGATTTCTTTGCTGGATCAGGAACAACAGGACACGCAGTAATTAATTTAAACAAAGAAGACAATGGAAAAAGAAAATTTATTTTAGTTGAAATGGGGCAGTACTTTGATACGGTACTCAAACCAAGGATTCAAAAAGCAATTTATTCGGAAAATTGGAAAGACGGAAAACCACTGGATAATAATGGATCAACAAACCAGATTATAAAATACCATAAATTAGAACAGTATGAAGACACATTAAACAATATCGAATTCAAAATACCTACATTGACAGCTTTGGAGAGCAAAGATTACGCAATCAAATACATGCTTGAATTTGAATCAAGAGATAACAATGTATTCTTAAATTTGGATAATTTGGACAACCCTTTCAATTATATTCTAAAAATCGAACAAAATAACGAGATCAAAGAACAGAAAATCGATTTAATTGAAACATTCAATTACATTGCAGGAATTACTGTAAACAAGATCTATAAAACGAATAGCGATAACGTAAGCTATGTTGTAGTTAGTGGAAAACGTAACGGAAACTCTGTAATCGTAATTTGGCGAAACAAGGATGATAAATTCGATCCAACTGCAGATAAGGATTTCGTTGAAAATAATATTCTTACAGAACAGGTAGATGAGATATTTATGAATGGAAATTCACTCGTAACTAATGCAAAACCACTTGATGAAGTATTCAAAGCAAACATGTTCGGGGATTAACATGGCAAGAGCAAAACAACAACGAAAGCTACAAAATCACCTGCTATTGAACCGCTACATCAGCTCATTGTTCGGATTCAAAAAACTAGACGACTTTAGGCGAAAACTAGACGATATTCCGGAAGGAATAAACCAAAACGGTAAGTTTTACTTTACTGAAGTTTTACAGAATTTGAACATTAATGATGAACTAAGGCAAAAATTGGAACAATACGATGAAAATATTCAGGAGTACTTGAACAAGATAAATGAAAAAAGAGAAACTCCAATCTTGTTGAAATATTACCAATATCTGGCAGTATTATTTACGGAATTGTACCTGGATAAGTATTACAACGAATTTGATGTATTTTATGATGAATTAATCAATTATGCAGAACATATGCGGGAAGTGGAAAGGGATAAAAACGTTCCTTATCCAAAAGAAAATGGGTTAAATAAATTAGTTTATTGGGCTGCAACGGGTAGCGGTAAAACGATAATCATGCATATCAATTATTTGCAGATAATGCGGTACAATAAAACATCGTATGATAATATACTGCTGATAACACCTAGTGAAAGCCTAACTGCGCAACATATGGCCGAATTAAGCATAAGTAATATTCGAAACCGATGTTTTAATTTCCAGCTGAATTTAGATAATTTTGGAGTTCAGAACCCAATAATTGTAATCGATAACTACAAACTAAAACAGGATGTGAAAACTCAAGATGGTAAATCCGTACCTGTTGAATTTTTCGGTGAGAATAATATTGTATTCGTTGATGAAGGTCACAAGGGTAGCGGGGGAAAAGAGTGGAAATCAAACCGGGAATCGCTTGTTGGTAAACACGGTTTCATTTTTGAATACAGTGCAACTTTTGGCGAATTAGCGGCTGATGATGACTTGTTTGAGGAATATGCAACATCTATAATTTTTGATTACCGATACAAGTACTTTTATGAGGACGGTTTTGGAAAAGACTACAGTATACTGAATTTGAGGAATAAAAACGATTATGACAACGATGAATACCTCGTAGGCGCATTATTGTCATTGTACGAACAGAAAAAATACATGAATGACAATTCAAGAGGGATTCGAAAATTCAAACTGGAAAATCCGCTCATGATATTTGTTGGAAGTAGTGTTAGTGGCAAAAAAACCGAGTCAGATGTATTGAATGTGGTTAAATTCATTGCAAAATTTGTAAATGAAGAAAACTCAATGAAAAAATGTATAAAAAACATATTTACTAACAAATCATCTATTGTCGATGAACATGATCAGCCGATCTTTAACCGAAAATTCTCCTATTTACGGGAGCTTATACGAAACAACCAGTTAAATATCGATGAAATATATGATAACGTCATATCTGATCTTTTTTACGTTAAATCATCAAAAATTCTGGAATTTGTAGATATAAAGAAAGCAGAAGGGGAAATAGGTCTTCGGTTTGGACACGATGCCGATTACTTTGGTGTGATAAATATTGGGGACACTGCATCGTTTATTAAGCTCGCCGAATCCGAAAATGAAAATGAATACTTCAAAACCGATATAAAATCCAATCTCGAAAAAACACTATTTGGAAAAATCGAAAATAAAAATTCCAAAATAAATTTCCTAATTGGCTCCAAGAAATTTATCGAAGGTTGGAACTCATACCGTGTATCCTCAATGTGTTTACTAAATATTGGTAAAAAAGAAGGGGCACAAATTATCCAGCTATTTGGTAGGGGGGTGCGTCTTAGAGGTTATGAAAACTCACTTAAACGTAGCCAATACCTAAAGGATCACAAAAGGTTAGATGATTCGATAATAGTGCCTGAAAAATTGGAAATACTCGAAACATTGAACATATTTGGAATGAACGCAAATTACATGGAGGTATTCCGTGAAACTTTGAAAGGAGAGGGCATTTCAGAATACGAAACGTTCAAACTCAAAATAAAACCAACATTACCGGGTTTTAATCTATATATTCCTAGAAAAAGTAAAGATGCAGGCGAATTCAAAGATGAAGTCCAAATAACAACATATAATAATTTCAAATCTACCGTGGGTCTTGATTTGAGATCAAAAATTGAACGGCTTGATTCAAAAGACAAAATAGCCGAAACACATGGCGATTCAACAATAAAAGAACTACTGTTTACTGATGAAATCGTTTCTATGATGGATTTTGATAGAGTTTACCTTGAAATAATGAAATATAAGGGTTTAAAGAAATATAGTAATATGTATTTTACAAAAAAAGACTTAATTGAGCTCATAAATAAAAAAGCCTACTATATTAGATGTAAGGAAGAAATACTCGAAATAACAAAAGATCATAATCTCGGAAAACTTCAAAAATTAGAAGATTATGCAATTCAACTTCTAAAATCAATGGTGGATAAAATATATGGTCAAGAAAAACAACGGTGGTATCAAAAGAACCTCAGTTATGAGGTCCTCGATGAACAAGATCACCGTATGATCCCTGAAGACTATATATTCACTATAAATTGTACAGAACGCGATCTAAAATGGGATATGAATGAATTCACGGATACATTAATAAAATATGTCCGCAAAAACGCTTCATCCGACGACGATGTAATATATTCTGAAAATAGCTCGTTTGGATATGACGAAGCTACCATTTTGGAATTTTTTGCAAACGAAACGCATCTATTCCAACCGCTAATTTACAAAAACGAAGATGAACGTCTGAAATTTATCAAACTATCGCCCACAGCGCTTGTTGAAAGTGAAAGGAAATTTTTGAATTATCTGACCGAGTATATTGAACGAAATAAGGATAATTTACCATTTGATCGCGCATATCTTCTTAGAAATCCATCGAGGACAGGAATTGGATTCTTTGAAACAAAGGGATTTTATCCTGATTTCATACTATGGACTATCAATGGAAATAAACAAAGCATTGCGTTTATAGATCCAAAAGGACTTATGCTGATGAATCAGGATGATGAAAAATTAAGGCTTTATGAAGACATTAAGCAAATACAAGATAGTATTAATAAACGTGGGGATATCCAACTAAATTTAGATGCCTTTATAACCTCGGTTACAAATTACAGGGATCTAAAAACCCAATGGGATGCGACCAAAGATGAATTGGAAAATAAAAACATATTATTCTTAGAAGACGGCCACGAATGTATACGCAAAATGTTCAATAAACTGTATGCGTAACTTTTCCTAACTTTTTTTATTTATTATCTTTTTTTAACCTCCGTATCGCAATTCTTTCTAACATTTAATCCATATATTCTAACACATCGATGAAGTATATATACCATCCAGAATGCGGTTCAATTACAAACGAAAGGAGGTGAGGATGATGGTAAATTTTTGTTATAATAACAGTCAGACGTTGGAACATGAGGTCAGACACCGAATAGATTATAAATTGAACAAAGCATTCGAGGAAAAAGAATATGGTTTTATATTGCATATACTGTCTCAGCTTGAACTACACGAACATAAAATGGAATGTACAAACAAACCTAAAGAAGTTATGTTCAATCAAGAAGAATAAATAAAATGTGTTATTTACCGTTTCGAATGGTGTTAAAGTCTTTTTCGTTTAACGGAACCATCGCACGTCGCAATGAACCTGACCACTGTTTTTTATTTTTTATAAACTCCAACTTTTCTACAAGCGGTTTGAACAGAATCGGCGATTCAAACACTTCTATTTCCTTTAATTTAACTCTCAAAGGGTACGTTTCATTTGGATTGCGAGGATGTGCTCCAAATATCTTTTTTCCATCACGATTAACGTCTGAAGTGACTTCATAAAGTCCACGAATGTATTGTGGTTTGGGTTCTTTTCCGGTTATACCCATTTCGTAAATCAGCAACATATCGCCTTTTTCAACTTTCGCAATCGTGTTTTTGTACATTTCAGAAACGCCCCAGACTTTTTTGTCTTTTACAACGTTCCAGTTTTCTTCGTTTGTGATACACATGAAGTAATTTGTCAGAATAACCACCACCGATATAATATAATCAATTATTCTGTTACTATTGTAACTTAACATTTTCGAAATTATTGCAACATGACTCTAAATGGTAGGGAAAATGTTCACAAACCACCATAGATTCAAAATCATACGAATACGCTAAGTAGCGACAGTTTCAATTTTATGAGCTTTTCAGTACTCGTCGATCGTGTAGTTTCGAATGTTTGATATTCAGTTCAGAATTACATCGGCAAGAAGGCAGTATTATTCAGTAACCTGGTTAACGTTCAACAATTTAACATATTGGTGTAAACAGCCAGTCGATAAGATCACTGAACCACCATAGATTCAAAATCTTACACGAACGTACCGTAGCGACAGGAACACATATGCGAGAGTTTCGCTACGGGCGTTTCAGGTATTTTAGATATGGTGAAATAAGTTCCTAATCGTCTTAGATATCAAACACTGACTTCGAATTAAATAAATTTTTCAAGGGGTTATCCACTTTGATTGATAATGTGTATAACGCACACGCATCCTTAAAATCTCGCTCATTAACTTCAGTATCTAACCTGGCTTTCGCAAATGCGGTTGAAAGCCTAATTATTGTTTCAACCAGACGCGTTGATGTATTTTGATTAGCTCTTCTGTTAACGTAATATTCAACAATCGAATCTTCAACCGATTTAGGAACTTTAACGGACAGTGTCCTTGTGTATTCAATGAAATCCAGTAAAAATTCTCGATTAACCGTATAATCTCCAATATCTATGGTTTTATCCAATAAGCTATCGGGATTGACTGATCCGAGGTTATGGTTTCTAATCGTTTTTCGAGCAATTTCAGCATCAAGTTCCTTGTTTTGACCAATACCCATGTCAAATATCAAGTCAAATCGATCTATAACTGGTTTAGTTAGCTCAATCTGTTCAATTAATCCTTTTGTATTGTCCCAACACCCATTTCGAGGGTTACATGCAGCAAGAATTGCAATTTCCGCAGGTAGGCATATGTTTAATCCTGCTTTTGAAATGTGGATTTCTTGAGATTCCATCGCCTCTAAAAGATGTGTTGACATCTCTTTATTTACCGTTAATTCATCAAGTGATGCAGTTCCACCGTTTTTACAGACGAGTAATCCCGGTTTAGTTACCCAGCCACTATCACCAACTGAAGTTCTTTCTTGTTCCACAGCTGCCGTTAATCCAACACCCGAGCTTCCTGTAATCGATCCGTATATGTTTTTTGGAAGTTTTGACACGGTACGAAGCATTTCAGATTTACCTACTCCCGGATCTGCAACTAACAGGATATGTAAGTTATTACGGTTTAATCCAACGGCGCCTTTCAGCTGTTGAAGTAGCAGCGCTTTTTTTACGTCTTCGTGACTATGGATTGTCGGGATCAGTATTTCAGAGAGCTTATCGAGTAACTTGATATCGTTTTTGGAACAGTACTCAACAACCTGTTTTATGTACGTTATTTTGTTTTCGTCCAATCTATCGACTATAATATCTTCGACAGCCGCAATACTTTTAGCGTAAATGTAAATATCGTAGATAAGTCCGTTTTTCTGTTTTCTCTTGAACGGGATTCCGATAACATTTAGTTTACCGCTAAAGAGTCCCGGTGAATTCTCAAAGAACACGGTAATGTATTTTGGAGGTTCCTGTGGGTTATCCATTGTTTCTAACGGTTGCTGTAACTTAATTTCCTGAATATCGATATAATCAGATTCCAATTCGTTCAACATCATTTCTTTTCCACATTTACACCACACCTTTGAAATGTCCTCAAACATGTTGTCAAGTGTTTCTTCCCGATTATTGCCGCAACCACATGTGTAAGCACCTTTTTTTAGCATTACCTTTTTAGATGACGCAATTGATATGATACCTTCAAATTCTACGACTTTTCCGATTTTAGCAGAGTTTATGTCTTCGATATCACATTTGTATTTATCAGGTAGGTTCTGAATAACGATTCCATCACAATCGGGTTTTTCATTCTTCAATAACCTGTAAGCTTCAGTATACGCTTCCGAAAACATTTTGAAGACGTCATTGGGACTGCTATCGAGTTTATTCAGCAGAAATTTATCGGTACCAAACTCCTCTTGAAAGTCAACGATAACCGTTTTACCGCTTTCAATCTTTCTTTTGTGTTTATCCAGCAGGTATTTTACAATGTCAGATAATTCAGTTTCCGATTTATGTAAATAACCAGATTTATCTTCGTAAAGTATGTCGGCATCCATTAATTGGTTTATGTATTTGCTATATGTGGACCGATGTAGTCCTGCACTGAGTAAGATCCCCTTTAGATCTTCAACGGCAATATTCACGTTGGAATGGGTATTGAATATGTAAAGGATCGTGTCTCGAGCAGTAGGCTTTTCACCGTTATTTGTTTCTTTATACGATTTAACTGATTTTATAATCTGTTCTTGCAGTGTTTCTGTTAGTGCTATTTTTTCGTTGACCATTTCATGCCTCTTCAACTGATTGGTAGTGTATTTGCAGTGTTTATTCTCAAAATACCACTGATGAAGATACTATATAAATACAACTAACCAAAACGTTAGAAAAATTTGGCAGGGTGAATCAAAAACGAAAGTCATCGAAAGTAAAACAAGCGAGTATCACAGTCTAATGAACTAACAAAGTGATATACCGCGTTACTCCTGAGCAGTAACACAAGAGTAACAATGATACAATGATGGTAACACAAAATAGACAGTATGAAAAAAGTAATTCGCAATCCAAAAAGAAGCCTGTAGCAACGTTACCTGACATAATAAGTGATAATAGAATAATTAGTATATGTATATATGTAAATGTTATAGTGGTTCTTAGGATATATACTTACCGGTTTTCGGTACCTAACGTTCCGGATAGATAAACATCGGATCTACAACAACGATAACTCTATTTTAGTAATTTTGAGTAAGCTGTATCGAGAAATTTACTGATATAGTGAGCTTTGGAAATTAAAGAAACGTGTTCACTCTAGAAATTTATGAAACACGATTTCGCGGGCTTTGACGAGTACCAAACTCACGCTGCTTCTCAATCACATAATATATGATAGCGTAGGCTATAGGCGAAGTATTCACGTAGCGCTTCTGATTTAGAGATATAGCGAATACCAAACCGTACAAAATCAAACAACTAAAAGTGGTGATCTATGTGGATATTCAAACGCGTTTAACCCGATAATAATGAAAACATGTCAGCTGCGAGTATTTACGATACTCTAGGATTCTACATGACGATTCCAAGAATGTGTGATCGAAATTCACGTTTTCAGCTGATTTCTCTCTACGTATTCCAAAACGCAGCGTTAATAGATGATATACTAGTGAATAACCAATATCGAGGTGATATAATGACACGTTGAACAATATACCCTACTAATGAGCGTATATGTGGTAAATATCGATGTAAACCACACTATAACTCTAAACATACACGATGACGCACATTAGTGAGTCAGAACTGATGAAATAACAAAATTTGATAAAACAAACAAAAAATGGTGAAACTATGAAAACAACTGAATTAACTATACCGTCACTTGCGGCAACCGCATTATCACACAAAGGCTTATGCGGAAGGGGATACACAAAAATTAGAAACCAGATAGATTCCGAGTACTGGGAGATTGGTTCTAAACTTCTCGAGGAATGGGAATCAAACACGTCATTAAACATGTATTCGGTAACTGCTGAATTGTACCACGCTAAAGAGTTTAACTTTAAGGGTAAACACTATGGTATAAACGTTATTGGAAACGGTAAGGTAAGAAAAATGTGTATGGACATTGCAGCGGTAGAAATGGATCTTAATCGGAAAATGGATAAAAAATACGAATCGATGTTGAATGATATTATATGTAAATTACAGAAGTACGATTTCGAAACTCAAGAGATGTGTTAACCAAGTAATTTGTGTATCAACACATTACTTTGGATCCATCCGATCTGATTACATCGTCAAGAAGGCGATGTATTATTCAGTAAATATATACAATGTTCATTAAGCGAATTTAGAAACGTAAACAGCCGGTCGATACGATTAACAAACCACCATAGATTCAAAATCTTACACGAGCGTACCGTAGCGACAGCTTCAGGTTCATCAGCTTCCTAGTATGTGTTGAACATGAGTTGGTTTCGATGTTTGACATCACATTATAATTACATCGTCAACATGGCGATGTATTGTCTGACACGAGTTTAACGATTTATACGAAACTCAATAATGTATGCTGAAATGTACAAGATTACGAAACTGTGTTCTAAACGTTGGGACGAAACAATCAATGAACCATCATGGATTAAAATGTTGGTATCAACGCTTCATAACAACTGTTTTAGAAATGCGAGCTTTCCCGTACATAACGTTCAGCGCCATGAACCACACAGACAATACGCGACAAATTCTCTCGATATCATAATTTATATGATGTAGTTCATAATCGGTATGTAATAAGAAGAGAGTGGTTAAATGAAGATATTTTATTTTACAGGTACTGGTAACAGCCTGTACGTGGCTAAACGAATTGGTGGAGAACTTTATTCGATACCACAGGTGTTAAAAGACGGTAATCTCGAATTCGAAGATGAAACAATCGGTATCGTTTTTCCATGTTATGCTTTTGGTGTTCCACGACTTGTTGCTGAATTCATCAAACGTGTAACGTTAAACGCTAATTACGTTTTTGCTGTAATGACGTACGGTAATATGAGTGGATCGGGACTAAAACAGCTCGAAGATCTCGGAAAACAGTCAGGTATCACATTTAACTATACTAACGAAATCTGTATGGTTGATAACTATCTGCCGCTTTATTCAGTTGAAGAACAGTTGAAACACGAAAATAAGAAGCTTATCGAAGCCCACGTAGAAAATATCGTTAATGATATACGCAATCAGAAAACGAAATGCAAACGAAAAGGAATAGTGATGGACACCGTTTCCAAGTTAGTTTACCGATTCGTTTATGAAAATAAGCTCGATATGGCAGACAAGAAATTCATCGTTAACGAAAACTGCAACGCTTGTAAATTGTGTGAGAAGTTATGTCCTAAAAATAACATTTCAGTAACGGATAAACCGGAATTTTTACATCGCTGTGATATCTGTTATTCGTGTATCCACAACTGTCCGCAAAACGCGATTCACTTGAAAAACGAAAAAAGTAGTATGCGATTTATCAATCAACATGTAACCGTAAACGAGATAATCGATTCAAACGATCAAAGTTAATGTTATAACTATTCGGATTCTGTATTCTCGCTAGATAACTTTTCCATATACTTCTCACGAATCTTTGATAGTGTTTCACCAGTTTCCTTAAGCACTGCGAAGTTGTATGTCTGGATACTCGACCATCCGTAGACACTCTTTAGCCATGTTTGCATTGACATCTCGGTAGCGACAGCTGTTTGCATTGGTATTTTACGAACATCAGCTGATCCAATTGACATTTCAGTAGGGATAACCGATACATTTCCGTTTTTCAACAGAATTGCTTCAGCGTTATGATCTTTCGCTTTTATCACGTCACCAGGTTTTACAACGCCCCATTCAAGCATGTCACTAATTTTAGGTAACGAACGTCGTGTGATGTCTTTAGTTTTCTTTGATACGTATTTTGCTTTATCCATCAGGTTAACGTAGTAATCTTCGTATCCTGAAACCGGTAGAATCTTTTCAGCGTTTATATAACATTCATTGTTGATTTTGTACGGTGTTAACTGAAAACAGTTCATATCAACGTTATTCTTGTTCAACCACGCTACCGCTGACAGTGTTTGTTCGTCGTATTCACCTGCAGCGAGAATGATTCTCTGTTTCTCGTTAAATTTGGTAACATCGTTCGCATCTAAAAATTCGTTAAGTTTACGAATTCCTAATTCATATGATGTGAGCTCACCGATTTCGTATTCATTGCGGTATTTCTCGATGTATGGTGCGTAGACCAGTTTAACTAACTCATCGGGACTTTCGACTTTCGCATAACTTGCAGCGTATCGAATTGCCTGAAACTCGAACGCTTCTTTACGGTTTTCGATGTCTTTCTTATCTCGCTTAATCTCGATTAACACAATGTTTCCGTTGTTGTCGACTGCTGTAAGATCACTTCGACCGTTTTTCTCGTTTTTAACCTGTCGTCCAACAATCAACAGTGATTCTTCATCATCACACAGCATATCGATACTGCATCTCAAGATCTCTTCAATATCGTTTTCGTTCATCCCAAGTTGCGAAAACGTGGTAGCTTCGACTTTCGCTGCCTTTTTGTTAGTGATACTGTACATAATTACTGCACCCCGATCCCCGATAACCATTACGGTCGTTAAAATGATTTGTAACTGTACAGTACTATTCGAATGGTTGTTATTTATGCGTTGTTAATTAACACAACTGATTATTGTGAAATGATTATACCGCATTCGTTAGCATTGCTACCGCAACCTGAAACGTGTTTACAATATCAAAAAAAAATTTATACTCCTGAGCAATTTGACGTCGTAGTGTTACGATACGTCACAAGTGAGAATTTATTTTTCCTCCTCAACTATGACTCGTCGTAGTACCAAAGTGTTATATGTTGTCTCGTTGCGTTGCCCACTCGTTGTTCGTGTTACTCACAACTCGTTGCACTCGCATTGGGCGCTCCGCGCTATAATTATATATAATACGTAAAAAAAATATACTCCAATCTTATACGCTAATCGTATAAAACTGGTAGCTTACGTCTGGTTATGTATTCGGTAAAGTGTTAACCAGTATTTTTACTCACCGTACGATATCACTTAATTCCCGGCTTTACTAACTCAGTACGTTGTCTTGTACCTTTACTCTACACTTCAGAGTTTGTTAGTTTACGAATCGACAGTTCGAAACGACCGTAACCTCAAGCATGTCTACCGTTATCCAGTTATGCGGGTGTACTCTGATTGAACCATTTAAACTCATCGGGTCCGCTTGTGTTCACGTAATCACCGACTTGAGGTGATTATCACTGAGGGTATACAGAGGGATGTTCAGACCTACACACATATACCATTGTACTACGTTAGTTTGTACAATGAGAGTTAATTTCCGTTTAGTTAAGTGAACAGAGTACCGTATTCTCTTGTCCCGCAAGTCCTTCTACGTTTTGTTGTACTTTGTAATCTTATATGGGGAAGTCGTAGTGAGTATATATACTTTATCGAAGTATGTACATGAATTGATTGTCATCGTCACGATGTAATCCCAGCGTAGTTTGCAGAGCTAAAGCGTTATTATCGTAATTGTATGGCGAATTAACCAACTAATCATCTCAACACGTTTTTACATCCCTGTAGCTTACGGTTTATCTGTATTGGTTAGCGTTCGTTATTCACAGTAGTTCATAACTCACTTTTAGCAGGGTATACTCAAGCTGATTAATTCACATTAACTTTTGAGATCACTAACTGTAATTTTGCGTAATGCTAATGCTCGTTGTTCTATGCTATCGCAACTCGCATTTACCGAACGTACTGCTGATTCAACTGCTACGTACTATTTCCAGAGAGCATTTCATGTGATGGTACGGTAGTGATAGTTATTTGGTAATGTATGCTGTATTTCACTCACGTTTCAGCTTTCAGTACATTTACGGCAATTCTCGGCATATCATCGTTCGTTATTCACAGTAGTTCATAACTCACTTTTACCGAAAAATACTCAAGAGTTAATTACCTCGTGCTGATAACGCCGTTTAAATATTGTTGATGTATTTGTGTGTTATTTCACGTTAAAAAACACATTAAATCTCGTAATGGTTTACAAAGCGGTTATGTTCGAGTATGTTATGGTTTAACCGTAATCAGCAGATATATCATGTATTTCACTTACCGTATTTTCTCTGATATCGTCGCTCGTTGTTCTCTGCTATCACAACTCACTTTTACCCGGGATACCACACAGTTTAGTAACTACTGAGACGTTATTTGATTGTAACCGTATTGCATGACCTACAGTTATCTCGAAGTGGATTACCAATGTACCGTACCAGTCAAGCCTTCGGCTAACCGATTCGTTAACGTGGTGAAAAGAGTATTCGTAAACATTACCTTAACACAGTGAGTTATGTTCAAAGTCGCGTTCGCTGTACGCTGTACGCTTTACGCTTTTTGAACTAACTCATCTACTCACTGCTTCGCCCACTCGGTGTTCGTCAACTCACACCTCATTACACTCGTATTGGGCGCTCCGCGCTATAATTATTATATATTACATATCAGTTGTTTATAGTCTAATCTTATGTACATTTTACATAAAATGACTTGCTTACGTCCGGTTAGTTAATCTGATAAGTGTTAACCGGTATTTTGTTCATCTGTATGATATCACCCAATTCCCGGCGTTATTAACACAACATTACACTTACATGTGTGTTAACTTACGAAATGAATCTGACCAAATCGACCATAACCTTGAGCACGTTTACCATTTTTCAGTTATGGTTACATGACTCCTGATTGAACCATTTAAACTCTCATGTCCGCTTTTAACTTCACCAACCTACTGTCGGTGAGGGTATCTGAGGGATGTTCAGGCAGTACGTTATAACCACCATTGCACTTTTGTAGCGCAATGTGAACGTTTAATCCAATTTAATGGAATTTCATATGTTCTCGTGTCCCGCACGTTCTTCCATATGTTAGTAGTAACTCTATCACAATCGTTGATACCATATATATGTTATTATTGTAATCGATTTAAACGCGTTTGATCTGATTTTTGAGTATTGTGATTGTATGATTTGGAAATACTGCAGTAATGAATATGTAAAAAACGTATCAGCGTTACATACACGGCTTATCAGATTTTTGTACCTTCCATAGGTTGACGCTCACGGTCAATCCATACTGTAATCGGTGATATGCAGTCGATAGGTAGGTGATGATTAACATAACCAGTGTTTGGTGAATATACAAAAAAGTATCGCACCCTTTTTTACAAAAAACCGTTCAAAAGTATTACACAAAATGTGAACACATTACCACTTTGTGAGCGTGACTCACATCGTACGTTCTGTATAGACCTGCAGCTTTTTTGTGAAATCTGTTAACTCGACACCCGCGTGTTAATTTTGGTCCGATTGCTCGGACCACTTGCCATTTAGGGTAAGTCGTATAAAAAAGTTAAAGCTAGCTAATAACTATGTATGATCATGACAATATATAAGTTTTTCGGTAATTGGCGGATATTCAGTGCTACATTTTATATACTAACCACTTGTACACTTGTGTATTGGTTACACGGTGCTATGTACGTACCGTTAACACAGTGCCACTTGTATATGGTTCTACATGATATACATTGCTACATATGGCTGTAAAACACTTTGACACAGTGCCACTTGTATATGGTTCTACATGTTTTAGGTATTTTACAAAAAAGGTTCTTCTATCGATACTGGTGTTTTTACGGGTTATCTCCACGTTACTAAGATCGATATACAGAATACTGGAAAAACGTAATGTTTGAAAAAAGAGTCATACCCTTTTTTCACAAAACTGTAAAAATATCGTTAGTTTATGGGCTTCACTCACAGAGTATATCCCGCATATACTATAATCGTTTTTTGAGTTCGTGAAAACAGTTACATAACAATTTCTGTGGTTTGTAACCTGTCCATGTCAGAAACATGGACAAATTAAACCACTGGTGACGATTTAAACGAGTTTCCGTTGAAGCGGATAACGTAAAAATGATGAACTTACAATGATATTCCCCCTACGAAGAAATCAAATCATCTTAGCCAACTCACGATAAACGCTGAAGTTACTAAATGTTTTGAAATTCGTCGATATCATTTAACGTAACGCACAGCATCACCATTACCCGAGATTGCCCCCACTTAATGCAATCTCTTGGGCTTTAACATATATGGTGTTGCTACTATATAATTTCGATTATCGGATAATTTTGTACTACAATTTACAAAATAATCGTGTATTTGTACATGTGTCGGATAATATTATATACTCGGTTTCCTTTTTCGAGTAGCGACTTGAAACATGTAGATCGGTAAAACATTTCTGTACACGTTATCCTTCGGTTAACCTGGTCGATGTTACGTAAATACTGAAAAAACGTAATGTCTGAAAAAAGAGTCATACCCTTTTTTGAATATTGTTCGTTGAACTTGGTGTGACAAAATTGGTCATACCCTTTTTCACGTGATGTGATCTAGTTTTGATATTATTATCGTATAGCGCTTAGTCACAGTTATCAGCGTTTCAAAAAAGCATTACCGTTATTATTACTGCGGCATTTCAAATGGAAGTGGTGTACCTGTTTCTTCAATATACTGTTTTACCACGTGTTCTGCGACAGTGTCCCAGTCAATGAAGTCTACGATGTAGGATAACACCACAGGTCGTAGTGATCCGAGTTCTGTCATCGGGTGATGTATAAGTTCTGATTTCAGAAGAACGATTAATTCAACGTATGATTTGCAGCAGTTAATTCGTTCGGTCCAGTTACCGTTGGTGTATACGTAAGTTTCCATCGCGGATATAATCCTGTTTGTTAGTTCTGTTGAAATTGTAGGGTTCATAATATCACCTTGTGTTGGATTGGATTATTTTATCGTAATTACCGTGAGATAGTACGAGTACATAAAATCGTAGGTTCTAGAGTTTAGGGTATTACGATCGGAACTTTTGTAGTTTGCTAAATGGTATATACGCTCACTACCGTAGCGTTCATATTTCTGAAACTCTTGTACTGAAACGCTCACAAACAATTCGTATTAGTTGGCTGTTCACGTGTTTGATACATAGGGTAGAAAAGAGTTAGTTGGTAGAAAAATGAAAAACGTCGATACTTGGTGGGGTATGTACTCTGACTGAGTTATACATTAATTATTGGACAAGTGAAGTCGTTATTCATGTTTACACTTGTGCACGGGTATCATTTACATTAGTTGTAGGTTATAATCGTTGGCACGTCACCGATGTAAATCGAGGTAAGCGGTTCTGAATAAAATAGTAGTAATTCAAACATGATGATTACCCTTCAAAGCCACTCACCGTAGCGATCATCAAATTGTACAGTTCACAATGAGACGCTCATCACTGATTCATAGCTTTACCCAGTTCTTGTGTTTGATACATAGGGCGAAAGCATCGTACTTACTTGATTTCGCCATAATTACTTTCATCATGTAATGCGGATATGTTCGCACTTGTATACTCACTACACCTATACAAGTGTTCCAGTGGCCACATAGAAACGTTAACACAGTTTAACATGTCTATGGGTTTCACTTGTATGCCCACCGCACTTATCCACTTGTATACTCATTACAAGTGCACATGTGGTTCCATTATACACTTGTTACTGTGCATAGGTATTCCACGTGTACACTTACCCACATAGAAACGTTAACACATGCCACAGTGTATGCGTATATCACTTATATTGCGATTAAAGTCTCACGGTATTCATTCCTGCGTTTACTCACTTATGGTACCACAGTACTCGTTTACCGTGTCTTCATTACCTGTATCCGCTTAATACGCCTTAGACTGTGGGTACCATCACTTATGCTACTGTTTTTAGCATCTATCACTTATATCGGACCGTTTAATGTTGAATCGATAAAAAAAGCGCAGAACATTATATAATCGTGATTCAGGAGTGTAGGGTCGTGTAACTGTGGTGTAAATTGGTGTAGGGGGGTGTACCCCTGCAAAAAATGTCGCGGTTTTTCCGCGCTTAATTACTCTATAGTGTAATATGGAGTGTTTTCCCGAAAATTTACAATTTTTCGAAAACTTCGGTTAATTAACATAAACGTCTGATTAATCGATAAAAAAGAGTAAGTGGTGTTATAAATTATGTGATGCGTGTTTACTTAAGTTTTCAACAGTTATTCGTGTAGTGTTAAACGCGATAGCTACAAAGTCCTCAACAGTCGTATGTTCTCTCAAGAGGTCGTTTTCGAGTAACTTTGGTAGGTTACTTTGTGTAATCATTTCGAATGCAGTTTCTAACGATAATCCAGGTAGTTCCTTAACCATCGTTTCCGCAACATCGGTGATTATGTATTTGTATTTCATGATATCACCAAAAGGTTATAGCTTAAATTTTGGAGTTTTGTATTTCGTATATCCATCGTACCTCAAAGCCATAATACTTCTTTCGGTTTTGAACACGATCTGTTCATATGGGTACGCTTCAACATTGTTGATAAGGTTTTGTATTTCCTTATATCATTTTCACTGAGTTTACCTGTAGCTATTAATCGACGTAATCTACTTGTACCTTCACTAATTCCTCTATCAATCACATAACCTTGTATAATATCGTAATGTTCTTCATCTAGTTTGTGTGGCCTTCCGATTCTACAGTAAACCGCATATTCGATTGCTTCGTGTTCCTTTAAGTGTCGGTATTTTAGTTCGCCTAACACTTCATGGTTTATCAAATAATGTACAACTGCAGGTGGTCCGATAGAGTCTCTACCCATTTGCCGATTTAACTCGAACTTAATGTTTCCTCATTCGATAGCTTTTTCGAGGATATCTGTTGTGTAAAACCCTCGACCGAAATCTAATGCTGTTTTATCCTGTATCGTCGTTCCAAATCGTTCGATCGATACAGCATGTTTTTTACAGGTTCCGTGATGTAGGTTCTTCATGTGTTTCATAAGTTACATCTCTATAATACCTCGGAATCCGCAATATATAAATAATTCGGTTTATTTTTCAAATTTAACGTGTTATGGTATACGGGTAGAGAAATATCGCGATATAACTGTGATATGGGGTGACTTGGTAAGATATAACATATTACATAATTTTCCAGATGTTACGGTAAGTCACGCTCACGCGGTTCCAAATCTGGATCTGATATTTATAATTTTCCGAAAAGTTTATAAATGGGTCTTTAATGTGTTTGAAAAAAGTCACGTTTTGTCACGGTGCTTTGTGTTACATTACCAAGGTTAACAGGGTAGCTACAACGTCCTCAAAACGGCAATGTCTTAGGTGCATCACATTTTGCAGACTACGATAAGTGATTCCATTAATGACATACACCAGTGTAAAATGGTAATGTATACACATTTTCACAGTTCTATGGTGACATGTATACAAGTTTTCACAGTTCTATGGTGACATGTATACAAGTTTTTATGTGGCTAATTGTATCATGTACCTAAATGAACATTGTACAACTTGGTATGGTTATCAGGAATGCGCCATGTATCAATCTCATTAACATTTGGGGTAATTGTATCGTAAAACGTCCTGCGCGGTTTCGTAAAACTTGGAATGTGGTAGTCCTGCGCAATATGTCACGAAAAAAGAAATACAGTATGCGCAATATCTGTGTAAGTGTTAATCAGCTAATCCGCGCGCGTCCGAATATATAATCAATGACACGTTAATGATAACTGTGAGTTAAAATCGCTAAAATCGTTTTAATCATGCGAAATCGTCGTTAAAAAAGTCCGTCGAGATTTCAAGTCCGGCGCCTTTGGCCAAGCTCAACCACCTCTGCTCGCACTTGTACTTAAGCGATTCAGCTATATATACTTTTCTATTTTTCTTTACAATACTAGCAATAATTTTTATTTAAAGAACGTAACTAGCCATAAAAATTAATATTTAGGTTTAATTTTGAAATTTAAAAATTAAAGTATTATAATTCAATTTCGCTTAAAATGCCTTTCAAAGCTTTTAATTCTTCTGCAGTTAATGTAATTCCCTTTCTCATTCTTTCATGTTCGGGGTTCCAGTCTCTTATATCATATTTTGGTTCTTTTTCGTTCCAGCTTACAAGGTTAAGTTCTTTTTTCCAGCCGTTTGGGTATTCATAAAGTACGCCTATATGTTCGACTATTTCAAATGTAATTTCTGCCATATGATAAAACCTCGTTTAAATTTGTAATTAAAAAAGATTTAATAAACATTTTTAAAATAAGTTTGGATATTTTTGAAAATTGGAATTAAACCATTATCAAAAATATATGAAAAAATAGGTGAGGTCAAAAATGTTAAAGATTTGTGGCTATTAAATCTTTAATAATAGATAGATTTGATATTTAATCATGTTTTCCAAATGTTACGGCAATGGATAGATATTCTTAAACATCTCAGACGTTTACTTCTGAGATATTCTTAATTGTATGCGTTATATTATTTAAGTTTTCTGTATTTAAATTAAAGATTAATTTAATATATTAAGTTTAAGAAATTGTTGAAAAAAATAATTTTCTAAAAAATATTTTTAAAATTTTAAAATAGTATTTTTGAATTTAAATTTAATTTATTTGTATGGGCATCGTAGTTTTCTCGACTTTATTAGGGGATATTTTTTATGTTCGTGTTTCTTTTTCGAATTTCTGTCTTCTCGTTTATCCAAAATTTCTTTGATAATGTCTTTTCCCTTTTCCGTTATTCTTGTGTAGTAGCTCATGCCGTAAGATGAGCTTTTCACCATTAAATAACCCTTAATTTCTAAAAAATGGATACAATATTTTAAATCATCTTTTTCAAGCCCAGAAATATTTACAAGGTCTTTTCCTTTTACAAAGTCCCTTTTTTCATAAAGATACTCCAAAATATCTCTTCGAACTGCAACTTCATCCATGAGAATCCCTATCTGTGATGTATTTAATTACTTTTAATTACATTTTTACTAAAAAGTTAATTAATAGTTATTACATAAACAGTATATATAATTAATGCATTCAAGATCTCAAAGATGATATGGAACAACAGATTCCAATAGATGTCCAATTTCAAAAGAATGGTGAAACAATCTTTTTTAGTTTATTCAATAATTATTTTAAATCGAATATCGTCTTTTTTAGATTTTTCAACCATTATTCCAAAAAATTCAAATTCATTCAGCAAAACTGGGCCAGAAATTAATTTTCCAATTTTTTTATAAATTTCTTCTAAATCCATCTGATTTGTAATTCCAAAAGCTACAATCCAGAAACATTTTAGGGGGTATTTTTCATTAGAATACTTATCAAAAATAAAATATTTTGAACTTTTTGCACGATTTCCACTGCAAATATCAGTATTTTCACTTAATTCAACAACTACCTTTTCAAAATCCATATATCCTGGTCTTTCAAACTTCTCGAAAAGTTTTTCAAATTTACTACTCAAAATAACACCTTAATTATTGTATCTATTCAAAACTGCTTTTATTTTGATTAAATATATTATTTACGTATATTTTTTCGATTTAAATCATCTTTCGATTTCATACGATATCATGCTTTTTGGAAGCCATACGTTTTTATCTAATTCTTTTGAATAAAAACACATTCCTTTTTCCGATTCGAGCACAAATTTAAAGTGTATATAACAAAATTTCCCAATTTTTTCTCCAAAATGAAGTTTATTTTCATTTGCAAGCCATAGGGGTATTTTAACAAGCACATTTTTTTGAGTTAATGTATTCTCATCATCATTTTTCAAATGTTTAGGCGCTTGATTTTCAAATGTTACATATTTTAATACGTCGTATCCGTCGGTTACAAATCCATCCGCTTTTTTAAGTATAAATTCAATTTTTTCGCTTAATTTATCAGCGTAAATTTTAAATTCCTGAAAATCATCAGTTTTTACAAAAAAGTAGGTTTTTCCAGACGGTGTTGTCCTAATATTCGAAACCCTTATTTTTCTGTTAAATGGCATTTCAAAAAGAATATTTTCATCAAAATTATCAAATTCATCCACTTTAAGGCTTGAAATAGTTTTTTTAATCATTTTTTTAGGCACCAGATTTAAATTTTAAACTTAATTATCCATTAGTCGACTTCCAATAAATTCTTTTTTAATTTTCGAAATTACGATATTTTTTAAATTTGAGTAGTGATTAATAATTAGGTTTTTTAATAATCTTAATAATTATTAGTTTTATTTATGAAAACTATAAAATATATTAATGTATATTTGTATTGTTAATTTACCTTTTAAATTTTAAACTCAAGAGGTCAAAAATGAGTGAATTAAAAGAACGGCTAATACAAGAACTTTCCGACTCCGTTGTCGAAATGGATGAAGAAAAAACTGAAGAACTATCTAAAAAATATGTTGAAAATGGATTTGATGCATTCGAAGGAATTACAGAAGGGCTTGCAGATGGGATGAATAGGGCAGGAGTACTTTATGAAGAAGGAGAATACTTTATACCTGAACTTCTAGTCTGTTCTGATGCAATGTACCTCGGTTTAGACATATTAAAACCTCATTTGAAGTATGCAGATTCAGATAGCAAATTTAAGGCAGTTGTTGGTGTTGTTGAAGGGGATACTCACGATATTGGGAAAAACTTATTTAAAATCATGTTAGAAACACAAGGGTTTGAAGTTTATGATTTGGGTAGAGATGTTCCACCTGTAGAATTTGTAAAAAAAGCTAAAGAAATCAATGCAGACGTAGTAGGACTTTCAACGCTCATGACTACTACAATGGACAATATGAAAGTCGTTATTGACCTTTTGAAAGAAGAAGGAATGCGGGAAAAAACGATTGTAATGGTTGGGGGAGGTCCAATCTCACAAAGTTTCGCAGATAAAATCGGTGCAGACGGCTATGCACCTGAGGCTTCAAAATCTGCAAGAATTGCAAAAGAATTGGTTACAAAATTAAAAAATTAAGTTAAATGTTACGGAGAGATTATTATGGATTACCCAGACAAAATGACACCCGTTGAAAGAGCTACTGCTAAAGCGAAAGGGGAACCAATCGATAGAATTGCATGTAACCCAAATATCGGAAACGGAATGGCAAGAATTGCAGGCTACAAAATTTCACAATTTAACACGGATCCAGAAGCATTAGCGGACGCAATTATTAAAACATACAGAAGATTTGGATCAGACGGTGCAAGAGTTTTCACAGATTTGTTTTTGATTTCAGAAGCGATGGGTGCGAAAATTAACATGCCTTATGACAATACTGCAGATTTGGAAGAACCTGCAATAAATGACATGTCAGAATTTGATAAATTAAAAGTTGTTAACCCATACACGGATGGTAGAATTCCTGTTCATTTAAGGGCCCTTGAAATTGTACGGGATGAAATAGCAAGTGAAGTTGGAGTTACTGCTTCAGTTGTTGGCCCATTTACAAACGCTTTCTTTTTAATCGGCGTAGAAAAAATGACAAAAATGCTTTTAAAAGACCCTGAATCAGTTCACAAACTATGCGAAATTTCACTCCAAAGCTGCATTGCATTAACCGATGCAGTTCTCGAAAAAGGGACGGGAGTTACAGTTTCAGAACCACTTTCTTCATGTACTGTTGTAAGTCCAAAACACTTCAGAGAATTTTCAGCACCTTATTTGAAAAGATTAATCGACCATATCAAAGCAAGAACTGGAAAATTAGTTATTCACATCTGTGGAAAGACCGATCCTATCTGGGAAGATCTTGTGGATATGGGTGTTGATGTTTTAAGTATTGATGATATTGCAGATCTGGAAAACTGTGCAGAAACTGTTGGTGACAGGATGGTTATTGCAGGAAATGTCGATCCTTCAGGAGTATTGTATGCCGGTTCAAGAGAAGATGTTAGAAAAGCTACCTTAAAGTGTATTAAACAGGGAATTAAGGCTAAAAAAGGATATATGATAATGTCTGGATGTAGTCTTCCGGTAGAGGTTCCTGTTGAAAATATCGATGCAATGATGGATGCTGCAAGGGAAGCCGGATGGCCAATTACAGGAGAAAAATTAGATTATTTACTTAGTATTGATAAATACAAAGATTAAATATTCAGTTTATTACTTTATTCACCCAGATTTTATAATTTTTAAATTTTTAGTTTGATTTTTTTAGAATTTAGTTTAAAATGATACATTATATTTGACAATTTAAGTAAAAAGAGTGATTTAATGATTAAGCCAAAAGAAAGGCTTTCAAAAGCCCTCAAAGGAGAAGAAGTTGATAGAATTCCTTGCATATGTCCTGGCGGTATGATGAACATGATTACAAAAGACATTATGGATATTACGGGAGTATACTGGCCAGAAGCGCATACTGACGCTGAAAAAATGGTTAAACTCACGGTTGGAATGTATGAAAACGGAGGGTTTGAAAATTATGGGGTTCCATTTTGCATGACTGTTGAAGCTGAATCAATGGGTGCAGGAGTTAAAATGGGGACAGATATTACTGAACCAAGAGTTACAAACTATCCGATAGATTCTGTTACAGAATATGAAAAATTAAATCATATCAATATTGATGAAGGGCGTGGAAAAACAGTTTTGGAAGCAATCGAACTTTTAAAAGATAAAAAGTCAGAAGTTCCAATTATTGCAAACCTCACAGGCCCAGTTAGCACTGCATCGTCCTTAATGGAACCTGTAACCTACTATAAGGAACTTAGGAGAAAACCTGACGCTGCAAAAGAATTCATGGATTTTGTGACTGAAAACTTAATTGAATTTGGAAAAGCACAGCTAAACGCAGGTGCAGATGTTTTAGCAATATCCGATCCAAGTGGAACAGGCGAGATATTAGGCCCAAAGATGTTCAAAGAATTTGCAATTCCATATTTAAATAAAATCATTGAAGAAACAAAAGATCTGGCAGAAACTGGAACTATAATCCATATTTGTGGTAGATTAAAGAGCGTATACGAAGAAATAAATTCATTAAAAAGTGATGCGATAAGTTTTGATTCAATTACTGACGTTGGACAGGTGGTCGAAAACGTGTCAAGAAAAGCAATTATGGGAAACGTTAGCACATTTACTCTTGAAAATGGAACTCCCGAATCTATTGAACGAATGAGTCGAGCTTGCATTAAATATGGGGTTGATATTTTATCTCCTGCATGTGGGATTGGTGTTAGAACAAAGTTGGAAAATATTCAAGCAATGGTTAATGTCTGCAAAAATTCCAAAAGGGGAGAATAATGGCAATAATGGATATAACTAACGATAAAAATAAATTTGAATTCAAAGAGGGGGAATTTATTTTTAAAATTCTTCAAGAAAATGGAATTAAAATAGAGGTTCCCTGTGGAGGGGTTGGAACTTGCGGAAAATGTAAGGTAAGGGTTGTTAGTGGGGAAATCACGCAATTATCTTCTGAAGAGCTTGAACATTTGTCAAAAGATGAAATTGATGGGGGAATCCGCCTTAGTTGCCTCACAAAAGCATTAGGAAATGTAAAAATTGAATTATTAAATTTGGACGAAAATCACAAGATTTTAACTGACGGATACATGCCAAACTTAAAAATTAATCCTCCAATCACTAAGAAAATTATTAATTTATCTGAATGCGGAGTAAATAAAAATAATTATGAAGAAATTGTTAATTCTGAGTTAAATGCGGGTAAAATACAGGATATTGAAACTTTAAAAGCCCTGCAGAAATCATTTAAAACTGGAAATCTGACTTCGATTTTTTTAAATGGTGAATTAATCGGGATCGAACCAGAAATAAATGAAAAAATATATGGGGTTGCTGTTGATATTGGAACTACAACAGTTGTAGCATCTTTAATCGATGTTTTAGCCGGAATAGAAATTGCATCTGAAACTATGATAAATCCTCAAAAAGAATATGGGTCAGATGTACTTTCAAGGATTGATTTTGCAAACAAAAATGAAAATGGACTCGAATTATTACACAATGCAATAATTGATGGGATAAACAGACTTATTTTTGATTTGGCTAGTAATAATAAAATTGCTGTTGAAAATATCTATGAAGTTTCAATTGCTGCGAATACAACAATGATGCACTTTTTACTGAACATTGATGCGGAGTCAATTGGAAAATCTCCCTATTTGCCAGTATTTTTATCTGGAAAAAGTATCCCTTCAAAAGATATTGGGATAAATGTTTCTCCGTTTGGTAGAATTTACTGTTTACCCGGAGTTTCGGGGTATATCGGAGCAGATATTGTTGCAGGAGTTATCGTTTCTGAACTTTTAAAAACTGAAAAAAATATTCTTTTTATTGATATTGGTACAAATGGGGAGATAATATTTTCAAAGGCAGGCATTCTTTCGTCGTGTTCCTGTGCTGCAGGTCCTGCGCTTGAAGGAATGAATATAAGCTACGGAATGAGGGCGGCAGACGGCGCAATCGAAGGAATTAAATTTGCTGAAAACGGGGTTGAATTAAAAGTTATTGGAAATAAAGATCCGGTTGGAATTTGTGGTAGCGGAATACTTGATTCAATATCTGAAATAGTTAGAACAGGTCTTGTTGGTAAAACTGGCAGGTTAATTAATTCAAATGGTTCAGATAATGAATATAAAAATTTAATAATAGAAAAAAACTCAAAAAAATTCGTACAGATTTCAAAAAATCCTGAAATACTGGTTTCACAAAAAGATATAAGGCAGGTTCAGCTGGCAAAAGCAGCAATTGTTTCGGGATTTTTAGCACTTCTGGATGAAAATAATTTGACAATGGGAGAAATTGACGAAGTAATAATTGCAGGACAGTTTGGAAAACATTTAACTGTTGAAAGCCTCGTTGGAAGTGGAATAATTCCAGAAAAATTGGGTAAAAAAGTGAAATATATCGGAAATTCTTCCAAAACTGGTGCTTTAATGTGCCTACTTTCAAAAGAATCACGGGAGGAAATGGAGTCAGTTTCTAGAGATATAAAATATTTTGAACTCTCTACAAAAGAAAACTATGAAAAATTGTTTGTTGATTCTTTAAATTTTTAAAAATCAGTAATTAAAATAATAATTTATTAATTTTGTATTAAAAGCGTTTACAATATATTATTCTTTTATTTCCCAAATTGTATTTTTTGGAATTTTATAAATTGATTTTTTGATGCAGTTATGCCCGATAATCTTTGTTTTTGTGTTTTCACGGATTATTTCATAAATTGCTTTTCCATATGTTTCAGAATTGCAATTTATTGGATTAAATTCATACATTCCTTCATTTTCGAGTGAAACAGACGTTTTTCCACAAACGTGAATAATACAGTTTTTTTCGTTGGATTTTACTTTTTCGATAATGTTTTTAGCAATTTTTCCGCTGTATTCCCTAAAGATTTTTGGACCAACTATATCAATGCTTCCTGCTGGATCTCCAAAAGAAATAATTTTAGCACCATTTTCAATTCCCGATAGGATATATTTTACAATTTCATCTTCTAAAAAATTTAAGAAATTATTCATTCTTTCGGGGTTTTTCCTAAGTTCTTTGTAAAAAATTCTAGACTCCATTAATGAGGAAATTATTGTAATTGGCCCTTCAACTGCAAGAATTGGGATTTCACCCGACTCTTTTAATGCATGGACTGCATCAAGAACTATTTTAATTCGGCCAGAAGTTAAATCAATCGGTTTTATGGTTTCTAACTCATCTAAATTTTTAAAAGCATATTCTTTAGCTCTTGGGCCATATTTTTCATCGCCCATATTAATTTTTGCACCAAATGATTCTGCTTCAACAGTCATGCAGAATGGAACTCTACAAAAGAGGTCTTTTTTGTGTTCTTTCATTATTTTTGAAAATTCCACCATATCTGAAAGATTTTCATGTACATTTGGAAATTTTAAATTGTTTGATTCAGTTAATTCTTTTGGAATCTTTTCTAAATTGTCGCTGATGCATGAAAATGTTTTTTTCATAAATTCCACCATGTTTAAATTGATTTTTAAATTTTAAAAAAGAAAAAAGAAAAAATTTAATGGACTTAAAGTCCTTGTTCTTCTGAGAAATAAACACAGATTGTTGCAATAACCATTCCAACGGCAAGTAATAACCATGCCATCTGGTATCCTGCACTGGTAAATCCCCCTAATGCATTAAGCCCGTAGCTTGCGATTACTAAACCACAAACTTGTTGGAGCACTGCACCACCAAAGAATGGGAAGAAGTTGAGGATTGATGTAGATGTTCCAGCTATCGAAATAGGGAATAGGGATTTTACCTGTCCGTAGCATACAACGAAGAATCCTGCGAAGAATCCGAATAATACGTATAGGATTTTATAGAATAATGGATTGTCCATTCCGTTAAAGAACCAGACTGCAAACCATAATAATGTGTACATTATTGTACCGATAATTAATGTCTTTTTTCTTGATTTTAAAACTTTATCTGCGATGTATCCTGAAACAGGGCATCCTAAGATCAAACCGATCCCGATAAACGTTAAAAGACCTGCATATGTTGCTTTGTCCCAGCCTAAAATGTCTTTGAAGTATGGGCCTGCCCAAAGTCCTTGGTATGCCATTAATGATCCGTAGTAGAAGAAAAACCATATTGACAAAGGCCAGAATGATTTTTTACCTAAAACCATTTTAATAGAATCCATAATTGATATGTTTTCCGCAGTTTTTGCCGATGTTGAAACAGCTTCGCCATTTTCATAAGCTTCAATATCTTCAATATTTGGAAGACCCATTTCTGATGGCTTATCTCTAATAACAATGTATGAAAGAATTGCAAGAGCAATTGATACTACACCAAGCCCCATGAATACTGTCTGCCAACCTAATGCCGTGTTAAGGTAAGCAAGTGGAGCTGCTGCGGATAATGCCCCAACGTTTCCAACTGCGAGCATTATACCACTTTGGGTAGCAAATTCGTTTTTTCTAAACCAGATTGAAAGCATTTTCATTATCGGAATGTATACTGCAGCTACACCGATACCGATTAAAAGCCTTCCCATTATAACCATGTTAAAATCAGTTGCAATACCTGTAAGGATTGCACCTGCTGCTGCAACAAGTGTAAAAACAGCAACGACCCTTCGAGGTCCGAATTTATCAGACATTATCCCTGAAGGAATCTGCATTAGTGCGTATGCATAAAAATAAACTGATCCGAGTAGACCCATTGAAGTAGCACCTACTCCAAACGTTGTCATAAGATCTCCAGCCATAACTGCTGGCGATACTCTGTGGAAGTACACAAAGAAGTAAACTAACGCAAGAACTGCAAAGATTACCCATCTATACTTCATCATTTTGCCGATGTTGTCTTTGGATAACATTTATGACCTCAAGAATATTTATTTTAAATTTTTTTGGTATCTTAAAATCTAAGACCTCCATTGGACTATTTAATTACGAATATATATTGATAACGGTATTAAATTTTAGTAGTTATTTTACAACTAATAGATATTCTAATAGATATTAAGTACTATAAAAAATGAAAAAGAATTTAAATAATACCTTAGAAGATAGGTTAAACTATAAAAATCGGTGAAATTTTGGACGAATTAAAAAGCATCAAAAAGCTCGATGAAGTCTATTCGAAAAGAAAAGATGAGTTATATCGAGAAAAAAACGAAGGAAAGAAAGTATTTGGTAGATTTTGTGTATTTGTTCCAACCGAAATTATATGTGCGGCAGATGCAATTCCGGTTGGACTCTGTGGTGGAAAGGAATCTACTATTCCTTCAGCAGAAGAAGATCTGCCAAGAAACATTTGTCCACTGATTAAATCTTCATATGGTTTCAAAAAAGATAAAAAATGCCCTTATTTTGAGGCTGCAGACGTTATTGTTGGAGAAACTACGTGTGATGGAAAGAAAAAAATGTTTGAACACATGGCAGAAATGTCAGAAATGCATATTATGCATCTTCCACACTTTAAAGACGAAAGATCGTATGAATTATGGCTTAAAGAAGTTTACGATTTCAAAGATTACGTAGAAAAGTTTACTGGAAATGAAATTACCGAAGAGAAATTAAAAGAAGCAATTGATGAAGAAAACGAAGAAAGGAAGTTATCACACAAACTCTATGAATTAAGGTCTAAAATTCCATCTCCAATAACTGGAACTGATGCACTAAAAATATTTCAAAGGTCATTTTTATTAAATATAAACGATAGGATCGCAATTTTAAAAGAATTAATATCCGAACTCGAAGAACGGATTAAAAATGGCGAAGGCTACTCTGGAAAAAGAATACTGGTTGCAGGATGCCCGATGGTTGCAGGAAATACTAAAATTGTAGATATTATCGAAGAAGTTGGTGGACTTGTAGTTGGCGAAGAAACCTGTACTGGAACCAGAAAATTTGATAATTTGGTTAACGGTTATACCATTGATGACCTTGCAGAACGGTACTTTAAAATCAACTGTGCATCAGCATTTAAAAATGACAGCAGAATTGAAAGAATAAAAGAACTTGTAAAAGAACAGAATGCTGACGGAGTTGTTTACTATACTCTTCAATACTGCCATACCTTTAATGTTGAAGGCGCATTAATTGAAAAAGAACTCAAAAATTTAGGAATTCCAATTATTAGAATTGAAACGGACTATTCAGAAAGTGATAAAGAGCAAATAAAAACGAGACTCGAAGCGTTTGTTGAAATGATTTAATTTTTTTAATTATTTTTTTAAAATATATTTTATTTTTTTTACAAAAGTGATTCTTTTGCCAGTTTATCCGCAATTTCGTTATTTTTATCGCCGGAATGCGCCTTAACTTTTACAAATTCAATATTTAACTTTTTTAGATAATTTTTACATTTTTCTTTATATTCGGTGGTTCCTTCCTTGTTGGTTTTCCATTCGCCAGTACACCACTTTTCAATTCCGAGATAATCGTGGTATATTATTAAATTTTTTACATTTTTAGAAACTGCATATTCCATTGCAAGTTCTGAAGCTAAAATTTCGCCAGCAACGTTTCTCATTTTCGATAACTCCTTATTATTTCCCTTAGCTTTAATTTCTTTTTCAATTCCGTTGAATATTGTTAGAACTCCTGCCCCATATTCTTTATTTTTTAAATTAAAACTTCCATCAACCCATGCATACATTACATCTTTTTCAAATTCGTTTGACTGTATATTATTTTGTTTTTCTTCAGTTTTTTGATTTAAATATATTTCTGCATCTTTTTTAGATGTAAAACTTTTAAATTCAGCTCCAGAAAATCCTTTGACCTGATTTTCACATTCGCCCCATGTTTCAAATAGTCCTGTTTTTCGCCCTTTTCTAACAGCATAGATTTTAGACATTTTTTTCACGCAAATTTATTTTTAAAACAAATTATAAATATAAATTAAAGATAATTCCTATATTAAATTATAATTTCAAAAGATTTTTATAAACTCTTGAACGAAATATATTATTCGTAAAATGAGGCGATATTTTGATATTCACTCCATTTAAATCGTATTTAATGGCATTTATATTCTTTTTATCTGCAATACTGCTTGGAATATTTTTAAAATCACAAATGGGGGAATTAAATATTATTTACATGATTTTAAAAGATTTAGGGATTGTATTTTTAGTAATTGGAATTATACTTCAAATAAAACTTAAAAAATCTAAAAAATAATTTATTTTAATTTAAATGGTATAACATGATAGAAAACGTCAAAATAATCCGTAAAAAAATCAAAAACATGTATCTGGTTGTAAATCCCGATTGTTCGATTGTTTTAAAGGTACCACCACACGTTTCTGATGAGTATATCCATTCATTTATCAAGAAAAAGGAAAACTGGATAAAAAAGCATCTTGATAATTTTGAATCGTTGAATACAAACTCGGCTGAAAAAAGGTACGTTGACGGGGAAATATTCAAGTATCTTGGGGAGAATTACGTTTTAAAAATTCACCTTTCAAAAAAAGAAGGCTTGGAAATTTTGGACGGTTATTTTAATCTTCATATTTCAGAAATAGATGATTTTGAAAAAAAGAAAAAAATAATTCAAAAATTTTACCGAAAACATGCAGAAATTGAACTTTTTGAAATTTTTAAAAATAGTTATATGGTAGTTACAAAAAATATACCGGATTTTGCCGTTAGAAAGATGAAAAAACGATGGGGTTCTTGTAGTTTTCATAAAAATAAAATTATATTAAATGAAAGATTAATCGAAAAACCAAAAGAATGTATTGAATATGTCGTGTTTCATGAACTTGCTCACTTAAAATATCCAAACCACAGCAAGGAATTTTATAATTATTTAACCGAATTAATGCCTGATTGGAAAAATAGGAAGATTAAATTAAATGAAATTTGCTAAAATTTTTTATTTTATTAAAATATGTTTTTATCAATTGCAATTTTTAAAAATATCTGCCTTAAATGTGGAAGAACGTCTAGTGCCGGAACTAAATAACAGTCTGCTTTTTCAAAGCCATTTTCTACGTTATGGGGTTTTTTAATATTATCTAATGTATATCTCAAAAAACCTTCATTGTTTCTCCATATTGTAAATACTAGGTAGTTTTTTTCAATTGGGTGGACAAACTCCCGATGTTTATATTTCCTAACGATGTTTAATGCAAGTTTTTCGGGACCGCTAACTTCCAGTTTTGAAAGTTCTTTTTCAAATACTTGCGACATAAACATAGTTTCAAAACCAAGTTCCATTACATCCCGCGGGCTAATATTTTCAAAACCTTTCTTTTCAGCTTTTTCATACTTTAAAAGATATCTAAGTAACGATGTATGCGCATTGTCAGTAAATACTGAAAATCCAAGTTCAAATATATTATCCATAAATTTTCACCGCCCTATTATGATTATGTTATTTACCGGTCGCCCGGCCGGTTTTTTTTTATATAAAAAATTAATTCTTTATAAGTTCCCAAAAAGAACTAATTACCAGTCTAGATTTATCTTCAAATTTTTGGTTGGTATAATATGAAACTAGGTGTATGCCTTCAAATATTGAGCAAAAATGGAATGCAACGGAATATGGATCTAATTCTTTTTTAACTTCTCCTGTTTCCTGTGCCAAGATTATTTTGTTAACCAATGTATCTATTGCGTTTTTATATATATTATTATTGAATTCCCAAATTTCGGGGAATTTTTTGATTGCATCGGAAACCGGTCCGAAGTATGCGGTTTTTTCACAATCTTTATTGTAGTTATTGATGTATTTGGTCCTTATTATAATTGCCTGTTCTATGGCTTCAAAAATAGCGTTTTCAAAGCGGGTTTCATTTTCAATACTCGATATGACGGCTTTTCCATTTTCTTCGAGTATCGAGATCATTGTTTCTATATAAAGGTCCTCTTTTCTTTCGAAATGGTGGTAAATGCCCCCTTTTGAAATATTGCAGGCTCTTGCAATTTCTGAAAGGGATGTTTCACTATAACCTTTTTCAAGAAACAATTCTTTTGATTTTTTTAAGATCAAATTTCGTGTCATATTTTTGTTCCAAGTTTTATCGGGGCCACTAATCAAAAATTTTTAAATTAAATTTAAAGTCTTATTATTAATTCAAATTTACTTTTAATTTTTCAATTATGCCATATTATTTTATCTTTTAACTATTATGTTGTTGTTTTGGGATCATTTATACAAAACTATATATTTAAGTTCGATCTAGTTATGCTGGGAACGGGATATAATGGTGCTCACACCGTGCATTTTTGATCAAATTGATCAAAATTTAGATCTAGATTGTTATTTTAGATCTAAATCTTAATCAATGATCATTTTAACAATGTTGGAGTTTTTATTTTTAAAATGTTTTCAAGAGTTATTTTATGGTTATTTTAGTAATTTATTAAAAAACAAATATGTACTAAATACGATTAATTGTTACACTTTCTATTTTCAACCAAAAATACCCTAAATTTAAATACGAGGATTTTTAAAATATATATTACCTCGGAATAACTGGTTCCGGGGGTTAAGGGGGATATATTAAAGTCGAATAAACACGGAAAAAATAGTTCCATGTGCTTATTGTGCAAAGGGAAATATTGAGAAAAGATATGTTTTGTATGAAAGCTGTTTTTCTTCTTCATGCAAAACACCATGTTTTTAAACCGCATCTATTTTTTTTATTTTTTGATCAAAATTAAAACGATTTTAAATTATCAAAGTAATTAAAACACAGTATGTGCTATTTTACATTTTCCAAACATTTTTACTCGGTAATATCATAACTATAAATTGGATGATAACCTTCCATGATTTTTCAAAGCTTATTTTTATGAAATAGGTTCAGCAAAAACTCAAAAGCTCCTAATTTAGATAGTGCTTCAAATACTATTGTTTTTGTATTATTTCAAAAAAAAAACAAAATTTTAAATTCTTTTTTTAAGATAATTTAATTAATAATTTTTAAAAGTGGTTCAACATGGATTACAGACAGGGTTTTACAAAAATTACTGTTTATGAAAATATATTTACTATGAAAAACATTTTTCAAAATATTTCTGCTAAGGTAAATGATGTATCAGCTCTTGAAATTGATACTCGTGGGAACTGTATCGTGCTATTGATTGGATTTTTGTGGTATATATCTTCAAATATTTTATTAATGGTTTCAAAAGAGGTAAGTTATTCTTTGTACTATACGATTCTTGATTTAAAGGCTTATCATACAATAATGACTGTTTTAATTTTTATTGCAGCACTGTTTTCGACACAGATTAAATTATATGTCACAGGTTACAAGCCGATAATAATTATCGGAAACTACTTTTCAATGCAAAAACTCTTTGAAATATTGAAAGAAGAATTAAATTTGAAATAAACTTTTTAATACGTGCCAATTATAATGTTGTTATACAAAGGTTTAAAAATAGTTAACCATATTTATGAAATAGGTAATAATAACTATCAACAAGCGGTGGTATTTTGGAAGAAATTTTTATGAAAGAGGGAGTGTTAGAGGCGCTTGAATACATAAATGATAACGGATTTTCTGAAGTAATTTTAACAAAAGAAAATGTTAAAATAAGTTCAAAAGATCTTGCAGTATTAATGGATTTAGGAATAATTGAAGTTAGAATGAATGAAAATGTTGTAGTATTTAATTTATCGAATGAAGGTAGAAAAGTTTTAAGAAATCTTAAACGAAGTTAATTTCTTTTTTTAATCAATTTTGTTATTTATATTAATAAAATCTATTTTAAAATTTCAAAGAAAATATATATTTTAACATTTATATTTAAATTAAACAATTTATGGCGATAAATATGAGAACAAGTAATCCTGCTCTTTCAAATGATACATTTACTGGATTTAATACCTACGGACAAAATCAAATGACAATAAATGGAACTGTAAATAAAACAATAATTTCTCTTGGAATCGTATCGATTTGTGCATATTTTTCATGGGACGTATTATTTTTTGGCCCATATTCTGGTATTTTAATGATATTAACTCCAATTTTAGGATTTGTAATGGCACTTGCAACGATATTTAAAAAGGAATGGGCACCAATGACAGTTCCGTTTTACTGTGTATTTGAAGGGCTATTTTTAGGAATTATTTCAGGATATTTCGAGTTAATGTATCCTGGAATTATATTTCAGGCAGTTATTGCAACGTTTGGAGTTTTATTCAGCCTTTTACTTGCGTACAAGTCGAAATTAATCCGTGCGACAGAAAACTTTAAATTGGGAATTGTGGCTGCAACAGGTGGAATTGCTTTAATATATATTATTTCATTACTTTTGGGTTTATTTGGAATACCAATACCGTTAATATTTGGTAGCGGGCCAGTTGGAATATTATTCAGCCTTTTTGTAGTGATAATCGCGGCATTAAACCTTGTTTTGGATTTTGACTTTATTGAACAAGGTGAAAAATATGGTGCACCAAAATACATGGAATGGTATGGGGCATTTGGATTGATGGTAACTTTGATCTGGTTATACCTTGAAATCTTAAGGTTGCTTGCAAAATTAAGAAGTAGAGATTAATTTTAATTTTAAATCTTTTTTTAAGTTATTCAGATATTCGCTTCCATTTTTCGAGTAATCCGTTTTTAATATTCCCAAATAATAGTGTTATGATTGGAACAACGGTATTTCCTAAAAACTTCCAATCGAATAATATTGTCAAATCATTGAAATTATTCAATATTTCAAAGTATGCAAAGAAAAATGTTATTAAAAATGAGCTCAAAAACCAAATAAGCCATAAAATGTTTCCTATTTGTTCTATTTTAGATTTATCGTTAATTAAAAATGTGTAAATTTTGAAAATGGCGTACGAAACGAGGATAAATATTGCATTATTTGTATAAATTAAGAATCTAGAAATATCCTGTAAATTTTGTCTGAGGTTCATAAAAATCCTTTTTTAAATTATGTACTAATAATTTAACAGCATGAAATATTAATTTTTTGATTTAAGTCGGGTAAAATATCATGTTTTTATTATTATATAGTTGTTTTTAACGGGACATTATATGTAAATGGTCATTTAATTTTTTAAAAAAACTTAGTTTTTAAAATATCAAAATATCAACAAGTCTATTCAAACTTCCATTTCAATGACTATTTTTTTGGACATTTCACATGATAAAGTTAAATTTTAGGCCTAAAAATGGGCAAATTATATATATCCCTATAATTAAATATCAAAACATACAACCGCGGGTGGTTTTATGAACTACGCAGGCCCCAAAATCAGGGAGTATGTTGCGTTGATTGTAACTACTCCAATACTGATTGTTACAACGTTTTACTTTATTTTTAAGATACTCAATCCTGATATTTTTACAGAATACTGCGTTATGATTACGAGTGCCTGTTCAATATGTTTTGGAAACGAATTATTACTTAAAATTTCCAAATTTGGGGCGATCGGAGCAATTGCGTTGATTGGTTTTTTAAAAATTGCAGAAATAAAAACTTCAAGACTTAAAAATTTTTAAATAGTTTCTTTTTTTAATTTTTTAAATTAATTTGTAATAAGCCCGTATTTTTTTATTTCATAATCATTTAAGTAGTACATTCCAAAAGACGGTGCTGAACTAATCATAAACCAGTAGAATTCTTCAGAAATCCCCATTTCTTTGAAATATTCAACATATGGTTTGTGAACTGGATTATTCCGGGGTATGTTTGAAGCATCCGTTATAAATTCATTTTTCCACGAATGGACTCCAACTCTTGCATTTTCTTCAATTGTTCTGTTAACGCCTGCACAGAAAAAAACAGTTCCGCCTGATGCAATATATCCGTTTTTTGGAACAATTGTGCTGATATTATTGGTTCTAACGATTCTTGCGGCTTTGAAATTTGCATTACTGTTTACTGATCCGGGAACATTTAACATTACAATTGTTTTAACTTCTGGATAATTTTCCACCAGATTTTCTACTTCATAGACGATATTTTCGTTAATTATTCCAACCATTATGGCACTATTGCCTTGAATTTCAAAAATTACTGGTTCGCGAGATAAAATCTGTTCGGAAATTTTTTTTGAATTATATAACGAAAATCCTGTGAATATCATTAATATAATTAAAATAGCCCCAATTTTTCTAAAAAACATATCATCTGCCGCCAAATTGGATAAAATTAGATTTAAAAATTTAAAATGCAATTATTTTTTTTCATGAAGTATTTTTGATGATACTCTTCAGCAGGGAAAAAATCGCTCGCTTTTTTAATTGCAGTTACTATTTTTAAATCCATATAACATTGCATTTTTTCAAGGGATTTTTCAGCAACAATTCGTTGTTCATCAGTAAAATAGAATATATGGGAGGAATACTGTTCCCCAACATCCCAACCTTGTCTGTTTGGTGTTGTCGGGTCGTGATTTTTCCAAAATAGTTCTAATAAATCATCATAAGTTATTATTTTCGAATCATAACTCACCTTAACAACTTCAATATGCCCAGATTTTCCACGACAGACTTGACCATACGTTGGATTTTTAACATTGCCACCCATATACCCTACTTCTGTTGAAATTACGCCATCAACGTGCCTAAATAATTCTTCTGCACTCCAAAAACAACCCATGCCAAAAACAGCAGTTTCAGTATTTGCCAAAGTCCCCCACCTTTTGAAATACTTTCTTAAATGAATATGTATATTATGTCCATTCAGCCCCATTTCATTCAATTATTGTAGTTATGAAGTTTTTATGTATTTAATTATAAATTTAGTCCTATAAATGTTTATTTGAATCCAAAATCTATTTTTTAAAAGATTGATTAATTGAAATACGTTGAAACTGGCCGTAGGGGTTAAATATCATAAATACATAACTAAAAACCTAAAAAATTATGGTGTCGTGATGATCGAAACTACTCAGTTATTTTATTTTTTAATTGCATCAGCTGCACTAACTATTCTTCCAGGGCCGGATATACTATTTGTAACGGTTCAAAGTATATCTCGGGGAAAATGGGCTGGAATTTCAACTGCACTCGGGTTATGTACTGGATTAATAGTTCACACTACTGCAGCCGCAATTGGAATTTCTGCAATAATTTATAATTCTGCCGTAGCATTTACAATTGTGAAATATCTGGGAGCTTTGTATTTATTATATCTTGCAGTAACTGTATTATGTGATAAATCTGCATTAGTTTCTGAATCAGTGGTTAAATTAGATAAAATGGCACTTTATAAAAAAGGAATATTTATGAATTTATTAAATCCCAAGATTTCGTTATTTTTCCTTGCATTTCTTCCGCAATTCGTAAATCTAAATTCTGGAAGTGTTTCGATTCAGATGATAATTTTGGGTTTAGTTTTCATGCTACAGGCAATTTTAATTTTTTCAGCTGTTGCAGTTTTTTCGAGCTTTTTTGGAGAAAAAATATTAAAAAGTCAGAAATTTGGAAAATATATTAATATTGCTAAAGCAGGGATTTTTGGTGTAATTGGGATTCAGCTGGCACTTTCTACAAAGTAATATCAGTTAATAATGTGAAAAATTATGAGTTCTAAAAAATTAGGGCCCTGCACCCTCAGCGGACTTATTGTGGGGCCAATACTTGGATCAGGAATTGTTATAATACCGCCAATAGTTTACGATATTTTAAAAGATTATTCCATATTTGCATGGGTAATCATGATGGTCATTGGTGGAATTTTTGCATATTTTGCAAGTAAATTATGTTTAAAATTTCCAGGGGATTCTGGATTAACTGAGGTAGTTGGTCATTCTTTTGGAAAATCCTATAAGGATCTAAATGCTTATTATCTGCTTATTGCGTTAGCAATGGGGCCATTAGTTGTGATAATGGTTGCAGGTGAATATCTTTCAGTATTATTTTCAAATTTCATGTTTGGAGCAGAGTTTTATTCAGCAATTTTAATGATAATTGGCGGAATAATCCTTTCAAGAAATATTTCTTCGGTAGGTAAAATTTCAATGATTATTTCCTCAGTAATTTCCACAATACTGGTAGTTGGCGGACTTTTTACAATTTTATTTTACAGAAAAGAAGTTTTGTTTACCGAAACTGCGATAAATACAATCGATATAGGATATTCGTTTTTGATAATGTTTTGGTCAATTATTGGCTGGGAAATTCTTGGAAATTACAGTTTGGAAGTTGAAAATCCCAAAAAAACAATTCCAACGGCAGCACTTTTAAGTGTAATTGCAATGTCTGTAGTTTATTTAATAGTTTCAGGGGCCCTTCAGGTATTGGATGTAGAAAAATTAGGACCCATAAATCCAATTTCAGGACTTTCATTAATATTGTACCCGTTATTTGGGGATTATTCAAGCATTATATTATCAATTACGATAACAGGGCTTTGTTTATGTAGTTTTCTAATGTTAATTGGCGGTGCATCAAGATTAGTTTATGCACAGGCTCGGGCAGAAGTATTTCCAAAAATTTTTAAATACCGGTCAAAAACAAATGCTCCTCTTTCAGGAATATTATTAATGGTTTTTACAAACTTTTTGACATTATTTGCAGTATATTTAGATTTAATTTCGCTTACGGGAATAATTGCGGCAGTAAATGCATTTTTAATTAGTAATATAATCATGGCTGCAATTGCATCGATAAAAGTTTTTGATAATTTACTTGAAAAGGGATTTGCAATATTTTTGGCGGTTTCATTCCTGTCAATGTTTTTATTTTCTTCAAAAATAGTAATAATAATTATTTTGGTAATGTTTTTTGGAACTATTGCAAATAATTTAAAAAAGAGTAATTTTAAACTGAAATAGTGTTGATTACGTGTTGAATTCTTCTGAAGATACTTCAACTGTTTTAAAATTGTCCCCGTATATTGTACATTGGATTTTTGTTACTTTATTTCTTGGAATTTTTAATATGGAATTAACAACACCATAATCTCCTTCTTCATAATTTTCTAGTTCTACCGTGATATCTGGTTTCCAGATATAGTTTTCTCCTTTTTCAATTGCAATTGCAGCAATATTTACTTTGGGATTTTTTGCAGTTCCAGGGCCTAAATTTTCTAAGTTGCATGTTACATTATAGTATACGTAAGTTCTATCGTAAGCAATTCTTTCAGCAAAAAAATTCATAATTATGCGAGGAATTTGAATCAAAGGTCTAATTATTACTTTTTCATCCCGATATTCTTCAGGAATTTCTCCAATAACCCAGTTTTTATCGGTAGTTTCCAGGTAATAGTATTTTTTGCCGTTATATTCATAGTACGATCCATAAACTTCCCCATCACAACCAATGCCTACTGCCATGTGGTCTGAAAGATCTATGAGTACAACATCGTAATCAAGCTCATTTAAAAGTGCAGCAGCCAGTATTGATTTATCTTCACAATCTCCACCCATATCAACGAGTGTTTCTAACGGGTATCTGGGGTATTCGTCAAATCCGGTGGTTTCATTATCCGAAGTATAATCTAAAGACTGTACAAAAGAGGCTATGAAAAGTGCTTCATCGTATTTAGAATACTCATTTTTAAGTGAAGCTTCTTCAAAACTCTGGATCATCATGTCAAGGCATGTTTTATCATAATCTGAGAGTGCATATTGTGCATAATTGTCTTCACGATTGTGAGGTTTATTTTTATAATATTCATAAGCTGATTTTGAGAGTGATAATTCCAAATGCCATTTTTTATTGTCGTAATCCCATGAATAATTTCTAGAGTAATAGTTTTCATGGGTGTCTGGGCAATATTGTTCGCTTAACGATTCGTAATTGTCATTTAGGGCATAGTTTTCATTTTCTATTACTTCAAAATTTAAAATTTTGCAAGTTCCAGATGGCGTAGTTATTTTAGCAGAATACTGGTCTGCTTCAAGAGATTTTGTATTTATTTTAAATTCGAACATCAAATTTGAAAGGGAAACATTTTCTGAAATAATATAATTTGGACTTCCATTTTTTGAAATTTCAATATTAACTTCAGAGCTTTTTCCAATTAAAATACCATTAATCGTTAATTCATCGCCATTTTCAAAAGTTTCTGAGTTTATATCTGCATTTAGGGTTTCAAAATTCGTTAAAATATTAAAGTCTTCACTAACTATTTCCGAATCTTCAATGCATCCAGAAAGCATTATAAAAAAAATAACTGCTGAAAAAACAATTTTTTTCATAGTCTACCATAAAGAAAGATGTGGAAATTATCTAAAATAAATATTTATTTTTTATTTTTAAATAATCTTTCCTTATAGTAGCTATTTGCGGTATAAATGGCCGCTAAAGGATTATGTCCTAAAACCCGGTCTTTAACACCAATTATTGTAACTGGCGCTTTTGAATATTTTATAAATAGTGAATCGTGTCCCACACAGAGCCCGAGTATGATATTTAGATCTGTTTTTGTTTCGTTTAAAAATAATGCTTGGCCGATAGGGTTACACATGGCTTCAAATTCAAATTCGTGAACTTTTTCATTTTCGGTTATTTTTAGGAATTCTTTAGGAATGCTTCCGGCCTTACAGATAACTGATTCAACTTCAAAATCATGATCCAAAAATATGTTTTGTAAAACTTTAGCTTCATTTGAAAGTCCGGTGCAAAATGCAATTCCAAGCTTTTTATAATTCATTTTTTTTGCAAACAAAATAGTTTCTTCAATTCGCGTAAGTTTACAGTATCCTTCTGATTCTACAAGTGCGGAATTATATGCAATTTTTTCATTTTCTTCTTTTAAATATAATTCTTTACTTTTTTCAACTATTTCATTAGAATTTGGACATTTTTTCGGCATTTTTTCAGGTTCGCCCGATTTACAGGCTTTTATATTGCATAGTGCACAATAATACATTAAATTCACCAAAGTACATACTGTTATATTTATATTAAGTTTTTTTGTTTGGTAATTATTCACTGTTTTTTAATGCAACAATGTCTTCTACTTCAGTTAATTTCCAAACATAAGTGTTATCTGCAGTAATTAAACTATCTATTGGATCATCAGGGTTCTGTCCAAGTGCTTCTAAAACCATATTTGATAAATTTTTTGAAATAATTAAATTTACAAACTGATTTCTAATTTCTTTCTTTTTTTCCAAGTGATATTCTGGAACAATTTTTCCTTGAAGTGTTATAAATTTATAACAAGACATATCTTCTGAAAATTTTTCAATTTCAACAGAAACGTAGGGGTTGTTTTTCAAAAGATCAATTTTACGACCATATTTTGTCGAAAGAAAGTAAATATTATTTTCGTTAAATACATATAAAAATGGTGCAATGTATGGATACTTTGGTCCCAAAAATGCAATTCTTGAAATATAATTTTTCTCTATAAGTGAATCGTACTCTTCACGAGCCATTTTAGGAATTTTAAACACCATTTCAAATCCCTCCAAAACAATGTTTCATATGATATTATCTAATTTTTAAGATTAATATATTATGTACTTTATGAAAATTTAATTATATTTCGATAAATTTTCCAATTATTAATTATTATTCATTACTTTTTTTCTTAAAAGTTAATTTAAAAGAATTACAGGACGTTTTTTTAGTTTTTATTGGGGTATCAACCTTATTTTTTTGATTGGATCGAAAACTTTATATATTGAATAGTAGTATAGGATAGTTCACCGGAAAGAAGCTTCCGTATAATAACTAAAAGATCGGAAATAAATTTCCGAAAGACAACAATATATAGAGGCCTAAAAAATGGTAAGAAAAATCGCAATTTACGGAAAAGGTGGAATTGGAAAATCAACCACCACACAAAACACAGTAGCTGCAATGGCTTACTTTCACGACAAAAAAGTTATGATCCACGGATGTGACCCAAAAGCAGACAGTACAAGGTTAATCTTGCACGGTAAACAGCAAACAACAATGATGGATACATTAAGAGAAAAAGGGGAAGAAGAATGTACTCCTGAAAAAGTTATCGACGTCGGATTCTGTGGCGTAAAATGTGTAGAATCAGGAGGACCTGAGCCAGGAGTGGGATGTGCAGGTAGAGGTGTTATCACTGCAATTACACTCATGGAACAACAAGGTGTTTACGAAGACAACCTTGACTACGTATTCTTCGATGTTTTAGGGGACGTTGTATGCGGTGGATTCGCAATGCCTGTAAGAGATGGTAAAGCAGACGAAATCTACGTTGTAGCATCAGGAGAAATGATGGCTCTTTACGCTGCAAACAACATTTGTAAAGGAATGGTTAAATACGCAGAACAAAGTGGTGTAAGGCTTGGAGGAATCATCTGTAACAGTAGAAACGTAGATGGTGAACTTGAATTATTACAAGAATTCTGTGACAAAATTGGAACACAATTAATCCACTTCGTTCCAAGAGACAACATCGTTCAAAAAGCAGAGTTCCAGAAAATGGCTGTTGTTGACTTCGATGACTCATGTAACCAAGCATTGGAATACAAAGCACTTGCACAAAAAATCATTGACAACAAAAACCTTGTAATTCCAAACCCAATGACAATGGACGAATTAGAAGAATTAACTTCAAAATACGGTTTCTTAGATTAAATACACTAAATTACTTACTTTAAATTTTCAAGAGGGCAAAAAATGAAAATGATTAGAGCAGTAGTCAGACCAAGTAAAGCTGAAGAAGTTGTAGATGCACTCGCTGAATCCGGATGCGTAGCTTTAACAAAAATGGACGTTATCGGAAGAGGAAAACAAAAAGGAATTAAAATCGACCAAATCTACTACGATGAACTTCCAAAAACAATGCTAATGATTGTAGTTGAAGACGATGCAGCAGAAAGCGTTGTTGAAACAGTTACAAAAACTGCATACACCGGAAGCTTTGGTGACGGTAAGATATTCATAAGTCCTGTAGAGGAAGCATACACCGTTAGAACAAGATCATGCGGATTATAAGGTGATTCTATGAAAGAGATAATCGCAATAATCCGGCCAAGTAAAATGGCTGCAACAAAAAATGTCCTCGAAGGCCTTGGATTTCCAGCAATGACTGCAAACAGAGTTCTTGGAAGAGGAAAACAAAAAGCAATTGTTGGAGAACTCGGATTCGAAATCGACAACAAAGAATTGTTAAACCAGCCTGGTGACATGAGATACATCCCAAAAACAATGATGACATTAATTGTTCCCGATGAGGATGCAAGCCTCGTAGTTGAAGCAATTATGAAAGTTAACAAATCTGGTCAATATGGTGACGGAAAAATTTTCGTTTGCCCAATTGAGGATATAATCACAGTAAGAACCTCTGAAAGAGGAGAATCTGCACTTTAATTAAATTAACCCCGAATAAATATACCCTTTAAAAATTTTTTAGGAGAGCGAACATGCCATTCTGTTTATTGGATGTAGATAAAGATATTCCTGAAAGAGAACAACACGTTTACATCAAAGATTCAAAAGATACAAACGGACATTGCCAAAAATGTAATACCACCACAATCCCAGGAAGTATGACCGAAAGAGGCTGTGCTTTTGCAGGGGTAAAAGGTGTGATTACTGGTGCAATAAAAGACGTACTACAAGTAGTACACTCGCCTGTTGGATGTTCCGCATACGGAAACGGTACAACAAAAAGATACCCAACAAACTCAACAATGCCTGATGGAAGCACATTCCCAGTTGAAAATTTCAACCTCAAACACATTGTCGGAACAGACTTAAGTGAATCCGATGTTGTATTTGGTGGAATGAAAAAACTTAAAGCAACAATTAGAGAAGGTGCAAAAGAGTACCCATTCGTAAATGCAATCTATGTTTACGCAACATGTACAACAGGTCTTATCGGAGACGACTTAGATGCAGTATGTAAAGAAATGCAAGCAGAACTTGGAAAAGATGTTGTAGCGTTCAACGCTCCAGGATTTGCAGGACCAACACAATCAAAAGGACACCACGTAGGAAACTTCACGATATTCGAAAAATTAGTTGGAACAAAAGAACCTCTTGAAACAACTGATTACGACATCAACCTCATTGGAGAATATAACATCGATGGTGACTACTGGGTTCTTGAAAAATACTTCGATGCTATGGGCATTAGGGTTCTCAGTAAATTCACAGGAGATGCATGCCACGATGAGCTCTGCTGGATGCACAAAGCAAAACTAAGCCTTGTAAGATGCCAAAGATCTGCAACATACGTAGCAAAATTAATTGAAGAAAAATACGGTGTTCCATATATTAAAGTAGATTTCTTCGGACCAGAATACTGTGCTGAAAACTTAAGAACAGTAGGTAAATTCTTTGGAAAAGAAATTGAAGCTGAAGCTGTTATTAAAAAAGAAATGGAAAAAATCCAGCCTGAAATTGATTTCTACAAATCAAAATTACAGGGTAAAAAAGTTTGGATTTCAGCAGGAGGGCCAAAAAGCTGGCACTTAGCTAAACCACTTGAAGAATACTTAGGAATGGACGTGGTAGCACTTTCAGGTCTTTTCGAACACGAAGATGGATACGAAAAAATGCAAGAAAGGGCAAAAGATGGTACAATTATCATTGATGACCCGAACACCCTTGAAATGGAAGAAGTAGTTGAAAAATACCACCCAGATATAGTTCTTGGAGGTATCAAAGAGAAATATTTCTTCCACAAATTAGGAGTATCTTCAGTAATGATACACTCTTACGAAAACGGTCCATACATTGGATTTGAAGGATTCGTAAACCTTGCAAAAGATATTTACACAGCAATCTACAACCCAGCTTGGAGTTTAATGGAATTTGAAGACGAAGAGCCAGGTGATACAAATGAGTGAATTAAACGTAATCAAAAAAGAAAGAACTTCAGTAATCAACCCGCTCGTAACCTGCCAGCCATTAGGTGCAATGTATGCAGTAATGGGAATTTATAGAGGAATGCCTTTAGTTCACGGATCACAGGGATGTTCAACATTCGTAAGATACGGATTCTCAAGACACTATAGGGAACCTGCAGATATTGCAGTAACTTCACTTCACGAAGATGCAGCAGTATTTGGTGGAAGAAAAAACCTGATTTCCGGTCTTGGAAACTTGGCACAAAGATTCAAACCTGATGTAATGGGTGTTGTAACAACCTGTTCAAGTGAAATCATCGGAGATGACGTTGGTGGTTTCATTAAAACCGCTAAACAAGAAATTATCAAAAAAATGGGTGAAGAAGCTGCTTCAAAAATAAAAATTGTTCAGATTAACACCCCAAGTTTCGTTGAACACCAGTACAAAGGATACGACAATGCAATAAAAGCAATTGTTGATACCTTAGCTGAACCAAAAGATGAAGAAAATGGAAAATTAAATATCGTTCCAGGAATTGTAAACCCTGGAGACATCAGAGAGGTAAAACACATGCTTTCACTCATGGGAGTTGAAGGTATATTACTTACTGATACATCTGATCCATTTGATTCACCACTCAGACCTTCAGTTGCTGAGAAAACCCCTTACTACCAAAAAGGTGGAACAACTGTTGCAGAAATTCAAGACTGTGCAAATTCACTTGGTACAATTTCACTTGCTAACTATGCAAGCAGTGCTCCTGCTTCACTTGAGAAAAAATACAACATGCCTTCAAAAGTGAGCGAAGCACCAATTGGTATTAAAAATACCGACAGCTTCATAAGAACCGTTAAAAAATTCACAGGAAATGACGTTACTGAAGAAATCCTTGACGAAAGAGGTATTGTAATTGACGCAATGGCAGACGTTGCATCAAGATACTTATTCGGAAGAACAGTAGCAATTTACGGTGACCCATCAATAACAGTAGGAATGGCAAGATTCATAACAGAACTTGGAATGATTCCTAAAGTGGTATGTACCGGAGCTAAAAATGACTACTTTATTGATGATTTGAAAAAAGTAGCTAAAGAATCAGACGAAGATATCGATGCACTTTCTGGACAAGATTTAAGAGCATTGGATGTTTACTTAAAAGAAAACCCAGTCGATTTATTGATTGGCCACTCAGATGGTAGATTGATGGCAAAAGACCTCGGAATACCACTCTACAGAGTAGGATACCCAGTATATGATAGAGTAGGATACCAAAGAAGACCAATCATCGGATACAATGGTGCTTTGAACCTTGTCGATGGAATAACAAATACAATCATCGATAAATACTACGAACCTCAAGACTGGAAACTCCAACAGTAAGCCCAAAATTAAAGAGGAATACTATGGTTTTGAACCTTGATACAGAAAACCGGAAAACGCAAAATGGAAATAACTGTGATGATTTTGACATAGAAGTCAAAATCCCAAAATCCATTTTCGAAAAATTAAAATCTATTGAAGCGTTAAAAGCCCGAGAATCGCAAATGTGTATTTCGGGAAAAGACGATTCAATTCCTACATGTGACAAAAACTCGACCCCAGGTATAATTACCCAGAGATCCTGTGTATACGGGGGAGCAAGAGTTGTTCTGATGCCTATAACTGATGCAGTACATCTCGTACACGGGCCAGTAGGCTGCGCAGCATGCACTTGGGATATTCGTGGAAGTAAATCTACAGGAGATAAACTTTATAAAAACGGATTCACAACTGATTTGCAGGAATCAGATATTGTATTTGGAGGGGAAAAAAAGCTTTATGAATCCATTCTGGAAGTACATAAGCTTTACAGCCCTGGTGCAATATTTGTTTACTCCACTTGCGTAGTAGGCTTGATTGGAGATGATATCAAAGCAGTTTGTAAACAGGCAGAAGAAGCAACAGGTTGTAGAGTTATTCCGGTACAGTCAGAAGGGTTCAAAAGCTTTAATAAATCTGCAGGTCACAAACTCGCATGTGACGCAATGCTTGACTATTTAATTGGCACAGAAGAGCCAGAAGAAGAGCACCCTTACAGTATTAATATAATTGGAGAATTCAATGTTGCAGGAGACCTCTGGGGAATTATTCCATTATATGAAAAAATGGGTGTAAAAGTACACACTGCAATTACTGGAGACTCAACTGTCAAAAAAGTTGCAAGTGCGCACAGATCTAAATTAAATATAGTCCAATGTCAAAAATCATCTAATTACTTAGCTGCCCAAATGCAGAAGAAATACGGAATACCTAACCTCAAAGTGAATTTCTTTGGAATCGACGAAACTACAAAGTCCTTAAGGGCAGTTGCAGAATTTTTCGGTGACGAAGAAATGATTAAAAAAACCGAAGAATTGATAAAATCAGAAGTTAAAAATCTTCGAGATGAAATTTCGGAATACAAAAAAGATCTAGCTGGTAGTACTGTTGCGATATATTCCGGAGCCCACAAATCTTGGGCACTGGTAAGCGCATTTGGTGAACTCGACATGGAAATTATCATGAGCGGTACCCAAAACGGAAAGCCAGAAGATTACCAAAAAATCAGAGAGCATGTCAATGAAGGTACATTAATTGTAGACGATGCAAGTTCAATGGAACTTGTACAACTTCTCAAAGAATACAAACCTGATATATTAATTTCTGGAGCTAAAGAAAAATATCTATCCCTGAAAAGTGGAGTTCCTCACTGTGATTTCAATCACGACAGGATAACTGCATTCTCAGGTTTTCAGGGTTTCATAAATTTTGCAAGAGTTGTACATACCGCAGTTATGACGCCAGTGTGGAAACTTTCTAGAAAATGATGATTAGAGGAATATTATGACTGAAAAAAAATTTGCTGTAATAAATCCCTGTAAAATATGCCAGCCAATGGGTGCAATATTCGCATTAATGGGTGTAAAGAATTCAATGCCGTTAATACACGGATCGCACGGATGCAGCACGTACATGAGATTCCAACTTGGACGTCATTTTAAAGAAGCTGTAAACGTGGCATCTACATCAATGAGTGAGGCAAATGCTGTACTCGGTGGTGAAGAAAATTTAAAACATGCGATCAGAAACGTGAGCAGAATTTATGGTCCTGAAATAATTGGTGTAACTACAAGCTGTCTTAGTGAAACTATTGGTGACGACGTTGAAGGAATTATCCGTTTATTCAAGAAACAAAATGATGATTTGCCTGAAATAGTCCCTATATCAACCCCAAGCTATAAACATACGCACGTAGAAGGATACGATTCAACAGTTAAAGCACTAGTGGAACACTTAGCAACTTCATCTAAGCCTAATTCCAAATTAAACGTGATTACTGGAATGGTTTCTCCAGGTGATATTGCAGAAACCAAAAAGTTGTTGCTTGAAATGGGGATAGAATCAATAATTCTAACCGATACTTCGGAATCTATGGACGCCCCTTACGATGGAGAAGTTTCATTCGTGATGTCTGCAGGAACTACTGTGGAAGAAATTAAAGACACTGCAAATTCATTTGCAACGATTTCACTCTGTAAGCATGCAAATTCCGCCGCCAAATTCCTCCATGACGCTTACGGTATAAAATCAGTCTCACCTTATCTTCCAATAGGTCTGCAGAGTACTGATGAATTCATTAATGAACTTTGTAAACTTACGAATAAAGATATACCTGAACAGATAACTAGAGAACGTGGTAAATTAATCGATGCCATGATCGACGCCCACCAACATAATTTCGGAAGAAAAGTTGCAATCTACGGCGATCCCGATGTCGTAGTTGGATTTACAAGATTTGTCTTAGAACTTGGAATGATTCCTTCAATTGTATGTACCGGAAGCGAAAGTAAAACTTTCGTTGAAGACATCGAAGCAGTAACTAAAGATAGCAAACATAAACCAGTAATCTTAGCTCCAGGGGATCTCTACGATCTCCATCAAGAAATTAAAAAATCAAAAGTGGATCTCCTCATTGGAAATTCATACGGTTCAAGAATTGCAGGTGCCGAAAATATTCCATTAATTCGAATGGGTTTCCCAATCTATGATAGAGTTGGAGCTCAAAGAATAACTTGCGTAGGATATACTGCAGGAATTAGGCTTGTAGATACAATAACCAACACCATACTCGACAGATACTTTGACGAGTTTGGCTGGGCATTAAATGAAGATACAGAGGTAGACCATGGAGACTTTGAAAGTAGCAATTGCATCAACTGATGGTGTAAATGTCAACATGCACTTTGGAGCTGCCACACATTTTCTTATTTTTGAAATAAAAGATAATGTAGCAGAATTTATGGAATTTAGGGAAAATCCAACAACAACAATAAAAGAACACACCGACAGGTGGAATTACGCACTTGATCTTTTGAAAGACTGTGGTGCAATCTTTTGTAGTAGAATTGGTGACAACCCCAAATCCGTTTTCGAAGGAAAAGGTGTGAAAATAGTCACAACAGAAAATACATTAAAAGAAGCTTTAAAAGAGTTTTTAACCGCCTAAATTATCTATTACTTATCAAATTTTAGTTATTATGCGATTTTCAAAACGATTACCCAAAATTAAGAACTTAATAATATATGATGAACGTGGTTCTAGGGTTTTATCATTAATTTCGCTAAAACCACACTTCTAGCTTTTGATTTTTGAAATTCTTTTTCTTAGGCCAAAAAGATTTAAAAAAAGAGAGGTACAGTGTGTACTAGTGAAATAATCCCCCCAGATCCCCACTTCACACTGATTTTTTTAAAAAACTTTACAGCAGATTTAATTATCTTAAACCTACATATGGATATTTGTTTTATGGGTTAATATAATTATGTGAATATTGTGGCAGGTTTAATGATAATGTATTAACAAACTTTTTTCAGATTTTAATTTTTAGCTTATGTTATAATAGTGTTATCCATTAATTATATATACTATCTTTTAAAAAAAGGATGTATAAGCCTTTTTAAATTTTGAAACCTCATATTTTCGGTTTTTCAATTTGTTATTTGGGATACCCCCTCATGTTGATATGTCTCGTTTAAATTTTGAAAGATTTAGATATATCGATTATATTTTTAGGTGATAATTTTGAACGAATTAAGTGACGAAAGTATAGTAAAATATACGAAAAAAATTTCAGAAAATGCTACGATTGATAATTGGAATGATTACAAGTGGCAACTTTCAAATTCAATTAAAGATGTTGATACTTTAGAAAATTTTCTTGGAATAACTCTGGAGAATGAAGAAAAAAAGGAAATTCAAAAAGCAATTGAAGTATTTCCAATGTCAATTACCCCTTACTATGCAAGTTTAATCGATATAAAAAATTTAGATAAAGACCCAATTTACAAGCAAAGTGTGGCATCTTCAAAAGAACTCATACTTGAAAATTTTGAAATGGAAGACCCATTATCTGAAGATGAGGACTCTCCGGTTATAGGAATAACTCATAGGTATCCAGATAGGGTTTTGTTTTACATAAATCCAAACTGTGCAATGTATTGCAGACACTGCACGAGAAAAAGGAAAGTTTCAGAGAAAAGCAGTAATCCTTCAAAAGAAGAAATTCAAAAAGCAATAGATTACATTAGAAATAATGATAAAATAAGGGATGTTTTACTTTCAGGCGGGGATCCCCTTTTACTTTCTGATGAATATTTGGACTGGATATTGTCAGAAATAAGCAGCATAAAACACGTTGAACTCATAAGAATTGGATCAAGAGTTCCTGTGGTTCTACCTCAGAGAATTACTGATAATTTAGTCAATACTCTAAAAAAATACCATCCAATCTGGATAAATACTCATTATAATCATCCTGTGGAGATTACAAAAGAATCTAAAAAAGCACTCGACAAACTTTCTGATTCTGGAATTCCACTTGGAAACCAAACGGTTCTTCTTGCAGGAGTTAATGACTGTCCATATGTTATGAGAAAATTAAATCAAAAGCTCGTTTCTTCAAGAGTAAGGCCGTACTACCTCTACCAGTGCGATTTATCAAAAGGAATTTCTCATTTTAGAACCCCCGTTAGCAAGGGCCTTGAAATTATCGAAAGTTTAATCGGACACACAACAGGCTTTGCAGTTCCAAGATACGTTGTAGATGCACCAGGAGGCGGTGGAAAAATTCCAGTAATGCCCAATTACATAGTTTCTTGGGGTTCTGATAGGGTAATTTTGAGAAATTATGAAGGAATCATTACAACTTATGTTGAACCATCAAATTATGGCGGATGCAGTAAAAGCTGCGATAAGTGTGACAGAATGTGTATCGGTGACTTTGAAATCAATCAAACAGGAATTGAAAAGTTAATAACCGATGTAGATAATTCAATCTCCTTAATCCCTGAAAACAACGAGCGCGTAGCCCGGAGGGATGACTAAAATGGAAAAAATAATCGAAATAAACGATTCAGTAATTCAAATAAGTGACTTAAATGATAGGATATACATAATGAAACTTGGAAAAGATGCAGATGGAGTAATTGGGAATGTAAATAACGTATGCAAGGAAAAAAACCTTTCGAAAGTTTTTGCAAAAGTTTCTGGAAATAAAAAGGAAATTTTTGAAAAAAATGGGTACATCTGCGAAGGAAAAATTAAAAATTACTTTTTGGATGATGATGCATATTTCATGTCTAAATTTTTTGAAGAATCAAGAAATATATCAAAATTTTCAAAAGAAGCTAAAGATGTTTTAAATTGTGTGGATACTGTTGACGTAGATTTATCTGCAAACATTGATGAAAAATTCCACTTAAAAATTGCAAATGAAACGGATGCGGAAAACCTCTCGAAACACTATTCGAAAGTTTTTGAAACGTACCCTTTTCCAATAAATGACCCAAATTACATATTAAAGACAATGCAGACAAACGTAAAATACTTCATACTCGAAGATAATGGTAAAATCGTTGCAGCGGCGTCTTGTGAAATGGATAGTAAGAACAAATGCGTTGAAATGACTGATTTTGCAGTTCTTGAAGAATACCAAAAATTAGGGCTTTCTAAATACTTATTATATATCATGGAAAAGATAATGAAAGACAACGGATACAGAGTTTTTTACACGATTGCAAGAAGCATATCCTATGGAATGAATATCACTTTCAAAAAAATGGGTTATACTTACAGTGGAACTGCAATTAACAATACAAACATCTGCGGAAACTTTGAAGACATGAACTTTTGGTATAAGCTCGTAGAATAACTTTCTAACTCTTTTATTTTTTTAATTTTTAAATTAACTTCAATTTTTTTCTATTTTTGCTAATTCCACCCTTATTTTTAAAATTAAAATGAAAAGTTTAATTATTTTAAAAAAACATAAGTTATACCAGAATTATTTTGAGGGGTTTTATGAAGGAACTTGAAACGGCAATTGCCAAGTATCATGCAATGAAATTAAAGGATATTCTTCCACCAAAAGATACCTTGCCTGTTGTATGCAATGATTCTTCAATTTTAGATGTTTTAGAAATACTTAGGACCCGCCACCATGTTTGGGTAATAAACTGTAAGGACGATGGAAAACTTATTGGAGTAATCCGCTATCTGGACGTTATTAATTTTATAATGCCTCCGGAGAAACATTCGACATTTATTGGAACTACTCGAACAGTATTAATGTCGATACAGGGCGGGGCGGAAGTTGCAAGCGAAGTAATGGAAAAAAGTGCGATTAAAATAAACTACAATAAATCTATATTGTATGCACTCGAAAAGATGAAAAATTATAACTTACAACTTTTAGCCGTAGTTGACGATGAAAATAAGCTTGTTGGGGAAGTTAGCCTCAGGATATTGATAAATAAGTTTCTTGATCTCTGCTTTTAGGTGTTTTTGTTGAGTATTTCGTGGGTACTGTTTACTGTTGGGCTATGTCTTATATTTGGAAAAATTGGAAACGAAATAATGTGGAGAATCGGGTTTCCAAGTGTATTTGGGGAAATAATTGTTGGAATAATATTTGGAAATCTTTTATTTTTCGGAATAGTTGATCCAACCCACTTAACGCTTCACGAAAATGATATTTTTGATTTTTTGTCCACGGTTGGAATTATGTTTTTGCTGTTCTTAAGTGGGCTTGAAATAGATATACACAAACTAAAAAAGACTGAATATATCTCGATAGTTGCAGCAGTATTTGGCGCGATATTTCCTTTAATTTTGGGATATATTGTTCTTTCTGAATTTGGTTATACTGCCAAAGAATCCATTGTTGGGGGAGTAATTCTTACTGCAACGAGTATTGGAATTACTGCAAGGCTTTTGATGGATTTAAAAGTTTTAAAAACAGATGTGGGTGCTGCTGCAATCAGTGCGAGTATTCTTGATGACTTTTTGGGGCTTATCCTCCTTATCCTCGCTGTTGGTTCTGGAAGTTTGCTCGGGTTAATTTCAGAAATTACAGTATTTTTCATAATTACTGGGTACTTTGGATGGAAACTGATTAACAAATATTTAATTTTTGCAGAAAAATTCCACATTGAAAAAACCGTTCTTTCATTTACAATCGCGTTAATGTTTTTATTTTCATTTTTATCAGAAAGCTGGTTTGAAGTTGCAATTGAAGGCGCATTCATGGCAGGATTAATCCTTTCAAAAACTTCTGAAGGTAAAATGCTTGCAAAAGAGATAAAATCAATTGGAAATTCATTTTTAATTCCGTTATTTTTTATATATACTGGAGCAAGGCTAAATTTAACGGCATTTTTAAATCACGAGGCTTTGATACTCGCCACAATTTTTATTGTAGTTGGAGTGTTGAGTAAGTTTGTTGGATGGGGACTTGGAGCAAAATTGATGGGTAAATGGAATCTTAAAAAATCAATACAGCTTGCATCATCATCAGTTCCAAGGGCAGAAATAGCGCTGATAAATTTAATGATTGCAGTTTCTGCAGGAGTAATCTTAGAAGAAAATATTTCAAAGTTTATTGCTGCAACGCTGATATTTGTTACATTTTCGATAGTTATAACACCACCGCTCTTAAAAAAAGTTTTTGAGTGATATAAATTATTAAAATTTTAAAAAAGAAAATAAAATCAATTAAAATTTATTTTTTAGAGTATTTTTTCATCTAAAAGTTCAGAAATTGATTCATAAATTTTTTTGGTAAGCAATTCAATTTCTTCCGGTTTAATTATCAATGGAAGTACGAATATCAAAGTGTTTCCAATTGGCCGGATGTAAATTCCTTTTTCAAGAAGTCTTGCGGCAGTTTTATATCCTGCTTTGTAGCCGTAATTGTATGGTTCTTTAGTTTCCTTATTTTTTACAAGTTCTATTCCAATCATGTAGCCTGATTTTCGAATATCTCCAACACAGGGGAATTCTTTTAATTTATCAAGGTTTTCATGCAATAATTTGATATTTGGCCTTATTTCTTCGCAGATGTTTGTTTCTTCTAAAATATTTACGGTTTCAATTGCAGATGCACATATAATCTGGTTTCCTGCATACGTGTGACCGTGAAAGAGCTGCTTACACTCGTCAAAAGTTCCTAAAAATGCGTTGTATATTTCATCGGTTGCAAGGGTCAGTGCAAGTGGCAAATATCCACCAGTAATTCCTTTTCCAAGGCAGATGATATCTGGTTTTTCCAATTCTTTTAATTCATCTATATCTGAATAAAATGCTCTTCCAAGCCGTCCAAAGGTTGCGATTTCGTCAAGTATGAATATAATATCAAGTTCTTTACAGAGTTTTGCAACGCCTTCGATGTATCCTTTTGGATATGGAATCATTCCTGCAGAGCCCATGACTCCAGCTTCTAAAATAACGCAGAATATCTCTTCTTTATTCGTTCTAATTAAATTTTCCATTTCTTTTAGACACTTCATTTCGCATCCTAATTTATTTTGTTCATCAGTGTCTTTAAAGTTGCAGTATTCACACCTGTAGCAGTATGGCGTACTTGCGTGATACCCGTCAAACAATAATGGTTTAAAACACCCGTGAAAGAGTTCACTTCCACCAACACTCATTGCACCAACGGTATCTCCGTGATAGCCTTCTTTGACTGATACAAATTTTGTTTTATTGGAAAATCCTTTTAATTTACAGTACTCAAAAGCCATTTTTACGGCAATTTCAACAGCCTCAGCACCATCTTCTGAAAAGAATACCTTTGTAAATTGTTCTGGTGAAAAATCAACGTATCTTTTTGCTAGAATTGCTGAAGGAACATTTCCACAACCAAGTTGGGTGGAATGTCCAATTTTCAATGCCTGTTTTGAAATTGCATCAGCTATTCTTTTCTCAGAGTGCCCAAAGAAGTTGCACCAGATTGATGAAACTGCATCCATATACTTTTTGCCGTTCACATCAATTAGGTAAATTCCATCCCCTTCTTCAATTAAAAGGGGATTTCCTTCTGAATATTCTTTCATCTGGGTAAATGGGTGCCAAACGTATTCTTTATCCCATTTTTCAAGGTCATTTTTTGAATAGTTTTCAGAGTTCATTTTAAACACCAGAGGTTTTTAAATTGTTTTTAATTTAATTAAGTTTTTTTTATCAGATATTATCTCAAAAATATGGATTTAGCAGATATAAGGTTTTTCGAAAAAAATTTTAAAAATGTTTAAAATAGCTTCTTTAAAACTTATAAAAAAATAAAGAATTTTTATTTAATTCATGTGTGAAGTCCATTCTGCTACAAGTTCAGGGTTATTTGCAACCCATTCTTCTGCAACTTCTTCTGGATCCATTCCTTCGTCACTGTATTTGTATATCCATTCGCTCTGAACGCTTGGATCAACTTCGAATTTTTGGAGGAATTCGTAGACTTCAGGGAAGTCATCTTTAAAGTCGTTTCTTGCAATGGTGTATACTTTGTCACCATCACCATATACTTTTTCAGGGTCATCCAACATCGTTATGTTGAATTTGAAGAAAACTGAGTGAGGTTCCCAAACTGTAACTATTATATTTTCGTTTTCATTCATTGCACGTGCAAGTTCAGCCATCATTGCAGGAGTACTGCTTGACTGTAGTTCGTAACCTTCTAAGCCGTATAATGTAATAGCTTTTTCAGTATTGGACATAATTCCAGCACCGGGTTCAATTCCAACAATTCTTCCATCGAATAATTCTTCATTACCGTTCAAATCAGTAATTGATTGAATTCCTGCTTCATAGGTGTATGTTGGAACTGCAAGACCAAGTGCGGTTTTTCCAACGTTTACATGAACCATTTCAAGCTGTTCTCCATACTGTTCCCAGTAATCCTGATGAGTTGTTGGTAACCAGCCTGCAAGTAATATATCGAGTTCGCCATCTGCAAGTTTTGCATAGGTAATTCCTGCATCAAGCTGATTTAATTCAACGTCGTAGCCCTGTTCTTCGAGAATGACTTTTACAACGTTTGATTTAACGGTAACTCCTGGCCAAGGGGGTAATCCGAATTTTATCGTGCCTTTTTGTGTATCTTCCACAACTTGGGAGGATTGAACACATCCTGAAAACATGACTGCCAAACCCAAAATAGCTATGGCAAATAAAGTCCCATATTTCATAAATTCACCTTTTTATTATATTTTAGATCCCACGAGGTTACGGGTAATCCTATCAAAAATTACAGCAAGAAATGTAACTGCAATACCTGCTTCAAGAGCAGGTGCTAAGCTATATCGTTGGATACCGGAAATTATAACCTCACCTAACCCGCCCGAGCCGATGAATCCGGCAATAACTACCATTGAGAATGATAGCATGATTGCCTGATTTACGCCCATCATTATTGAAGGAACTGCTGTTGGCAGTTCTATTTTTGTTAATATCTGCCAGGAAGTACCTCCAAAGGCCTTCCCAACTTCAATTAATTCTTCAGACACCTGCTCAATTCCAAGCGATGTAAGTTTTATTGCGGGAGGCATTGCAAAAATTACAGTTGCAATAACCCCTGGAACTTCCCCGATTCCAAAGAATAACACTGCTGGAATCAAATATGCTAACGAGGGAAGCGTTTGCATTACATCGAGCAATGGATCGAGCAGTGTGCTGACTAGTTTTGAGCGTGCTTTTACTATTCCAAAAGGAATGCCAAAAATAAGCGCTATCAGTGTAGATGTTATTATTAGCGATAGTGTAATCATTGATGTATCCCAAAGGCCCATCATCAAGATAATAACCAGGAAAAATGCCGTAAACGGAACCGATTTAAGATTAACCGTTTTCCAGACAAGTATCGAGATTAAAATAATCATCAAGTAGGGGTTTATTGCAAAAAGCAAGAATAGGAAGAAATCCACAATGCTTTGGATTACTGATGAGATAATGTCGAAAAATCCCGAGTAGTTATCGATTAAAAAGTCTATTAAATTTACCAAAAATTTTCCAATTCCAAGATTAAATGTATCTGCCAACGAAATCACGCTCTTAATTTTTTATCAGGTTAATTACTTCTTCAAATTCAACGTATCCTAAAAAGTTATTTTCATCGTCAACAACTGGAACGGGATAATCTGAAGAAATAAACTGAGGCAACCCTTGATTAATGGTTTTTACATCTTCTAAAGGTTTAATTTTTTGAATACAATCGATAATCTGTTCTGAATTTTGAAGTTCTTCTTTATTTACGACTCCAACGTATTTTCCAGAATCATCGAGTACGTATGCAAAATCAAGGCTCAAATCGCCTAAAATTTTAATTGCATTTTCTTTTTCCATTCGCGTATTTAGTGTAAATTCTGGTTTTTTAACAAGTGATTCAGCCCGAATTACTGTTGTTTTATCGACTTCTTTTACAAAGGATTCAACAAAGTCATTCTGAGGATTTAAAAGGATTTCTTCAGGTTGTGACAACTGAACGAGGCTTCCCTCTTCATTTAAAATCATGATCCTGTCGCCGAGCTTTATCGCTTCGTTCAAATCATGAGTTATGAAAATAATCGTTTTTTTCATCTTTTTCTGAATTTTTAAAAGAAGTTCCTGCATTTCAAGTCTGATTAACGGGTCAAGTGCGCTGAATGGTTCATCCATCAATAATATTTCCGGATTTACTGCAAGACCTCTTGCAAGACCGACACGCTGCTGCATTCCGCCACTTAATTCCGAAATTTTACTTTTTTCCCAGCCTTTAAGCCCAACGAGAGAAAGAGCCTTTTCTGACTTTTCAATTCTTTCTTCAAGTCCAATTCCCTGAATTTCAAGTCCGAGTGCCACGTTTTCTAAAACTGAACGGTTTGGCAAAAGTCCAAATTTTTGAAATACCATTCCAAAATACTTCCTTCTAATTTCAAGGAGGTCTTTTTCACGCATTTTGGATATATCAACGCCATTTTCAAGAACTATTTTTCCGTAGGTAGGCTTTATGAGCCTGTTGATGCACCTTATCAGTGTGGATTTACCGCTTCCGGAAAGTCCCATGATTACAAAAATTTCTCCACGTTTAACGTCAAAATTGATGTTTTTAAGTCCAACAACCTGTTTTGTTTTTTCTTTTATTTCTTTTCTGGAAAAACCTTCTTTAATTAATGGGTATGCTTTTTCTGGTTTTTTACCGAATATTTTGTATAATTCTGTTATCTGGATTATGGGGTCATTCATTTAATCCCTCTTAAGTCAACAATAATGTTTCAAATGTAAATTATGAATTTTAACGAATTATTCTTCGAAAAATGAGTTTCGAGTAGAAAATAATTTTAAAAATATTTCCAAATTCGAATTTAAGAATGCTTGTAAGAATACCTTAAATTTCTAAACCATACTTTATATACGTATGGAGTTAAGTATTTATAGTAGGTAATCAAAAAAACGTAAAAACTGTCAATTCGGTTAAGATACCTGATTATACTGACTTTTTAAAATTGAATATGGGATACCCCTGAAAAACAATGTATCTTTAAAATTTAGAAAAAATAGGATATGGATTATTTAATTATATTGGGGTTATCTAATTACCACCAAAAATTTTTTTGAAGAAATTAGCTAAAATGTATGAAAAACTATTGAGTTGATCTTCAGTATCTTGTTTTCCAAGTTTTGCCAATTCAAAGTTTGTATTTATTTCCAATGCTCTATCGTAACATTTTAAGGCTTCTTCATAGTTTTCAAGTTTAAAAAATATGTTTCCTTTGTTATTCCAAAGTTCTTCATCTTCTGAATCTAATTCCAATGCTTCATCATAGCATTCAATTGATTCTTCGTATCTTTCGAGTTTATAAAGAGTATCCCCTTTGTTATTCCAAATTTCTTTGTCATTGGAATCTAATTCAATGGCCTTATCAAAACATTCTATGGCTTCTTCGTATCTTTCAAGTTCAAAAAGGGCATTTCCTTTATCGGCCCATGCTTTTTCATTGCTTTTATCAACTGCAATAACTAAATCATAGCATTCAAGTGCTTCCTCATATTTTCCAAGTTCAAAAAGGGCATTTCCTTTATTTTGCTGTGCTTTAGTGTAATTAGAATCTATTTCTAAAGCTTTATCATAGCATTCTATGGCTTCTTCGTATCTTTCAAGTCCTGCCAAAGAATATCCTTTGTTTTTATATGCCTTACTATAGTTATTGTTTAATTCCAATGCTTCATCATAACAGGTTATTGCTTCTTCGTATCTTTCAAGTCCTGCTAAAGCATAACCTTTGTTATTCCAGAATTTCTCATTTTTAGAATCTATTTCTAAAGCCTTATCCAAACACTCGCTAGCTTCTTCGTATCTTTCAAGTTCGTTTAAAGAATATCCTTTTTTATTCCAGAATTTCTCATTTTTAGAATCTATTTCTAAAGCCTTATCCAAACACTCGATAGCTTCTTCGTATCTTTCAAGATTTGAAAGAGAACAGCCTTTACTATACCAAATATATTCATTTTTAGGATCTATTTCTAAAGCTTTATCATAGCATTCTATGGCTTCTTCGTATCTTTCGAGTTCATAAAGTGAATCCCCCTTATAGTAATTAGACTCGAGATAATCAAAATTTAATTCCAAAGATCTGTCAAAACATATTATGGCTTTTTCATATTTTCCAAGTTCATAAATAGCATATCCTTTATTACCCCATAAAACATAACTGCTAGAATCTATTTCTAAAGCTTTATCATAACATTGAACTGCTTCACTGTACCTTTCAAGTTTACATAATGTATTTCCTTTATCATTCCAAGCATTTAGATAACTAACATATTTTAATGCTTTATCAAAACATTCTATGGCTTCTTCGTATCTTTCGAGTTCATAAAGAGTATTTCCTTTATCCGTTAACATGTATATGTTATTTGGATAGGTTTCTAAAGCGATATCAAGGCATTCTATGGCTTCTTCGTATCTTTCAAGACCATATAAAGAGGCACCTTTCATATAGTAAACTTCTGGATTTTCTTCATATATTTCCAATGACTTATCAAAACATTCTATGGCTTCTTCGTATCTTTCAAGATCATGCAATGCATATCCTTTGTACTGCCAAGTGTCGTAATAGTCAGAATTGATTTCCAATGCTTTATCAAAACATTCTATGGCTTTTTCAGACTCATTTATGGCATATAAAATATAGCCCTTGCTGACCAGTGCTTCCATATTGTACGGATTAATCCTTAAAGTTTCATCAAAACTTTCAATTGATTTTTCAAAGTTTCCGTTTCCAAAATACTCAAGTCCACTGTCAATCCAGTCTTCTGTAGATGATCCAATCGTCCCAGCATAACAAGTATTCATAATAAAAAAAATTGAAAATAGTAGTAAAACCCCCTTTATTTTCAAAATAATCACCATTTATTTTTATTAATTAAATAAAGTTGTAAAAATTGCACATTTATCATGTCTTAATGGGCCATTTTATGCCCATAAAAATTATATTTATACCCTTATTAAATTATCGATTTAACTTCAACAAAAAAATAAAACTTATGAAAAAGTTATTTAAAAGAATTTTGGAAGTTCTAATTTTGGAAGTTCGATTTTAAATGGATCATTAGATTTTTTACTAGTTTTTTTCGGTTCAGCAGGCTTTTTACTAGTCGCTGGTTTTTTAGCACTTTTTGGTTTTGAAGTTTTGCCTGTCGGTTTTTTAGATCCTGGCTCTTTAGCTTTTGGTTTATTACTTGTAGTTCTTAATTTTGGCGTTTTTTTCTCAATAATCTTAATATTTTTTTGGGAAAATCCCATAGAGTCTCCTGTATTGATACTTCTTAATTCATATTTTAAATCTTCAAGTGTTTTGGTGCTGGTTTCACCAGTTAATACGATAAGTACACCTTCAGAATAATCTTGCATATATCGACTAACTTGTCCTAATAAACGGTCTACTTTTGCTTTTTTATCAAGGTTATGTTTAAGTTCAATTCCAACTGCCCGTTCAACTGCAATGTCACACAAATTTCTACCGCTTTCCATTCGAACTGAGTAGTTTGACGATCCGAAAAAAGAATTATTGTTTAAATTCGTTCTAAGATGGTGAAATAAGTCATCTTGATAACCTTTTTCGTTTGGGTAAAATTTTGGTTTCCAAACCTTAACACTATCATGAACCTTTGGAAAAAGTCCGCCTAACATAAAAATCCCCCTCAAAGTTAGTAAAAAAAAGATGAAGAAATTATTTTTTCTTGCATGCTTTTTTAGTAGTTTTTTTAGCACTTTTTGGTTTTGCACCTAAAATTTCGTTTGCAACTTGTTTACTAAAACTCTTTCTTCCGTCCCCCGTTAACATCTTATTAACCATGCCTTGTGCCGTAGTTGGACCTTTGGCCATTATCCCACCTCAAATTTAATAGTTAAATTTTTTTAAAAAAGTATATTTAAAAATGTCGATTTTGATTCGATAAAATAAATTTTTTTTACTTTCGCTTTTTTAAGTCAGTACCCAAATGTAGTAAAACTATGCAAAACACTAAACCCAAAATGCCTATGACTGAGTGCCCCAATATAAGGGCCAACCCAGTTATTGGAAGTACTAAGAAGAACGTTAATGTGATAATTATTTCCCCGAGAGTTTTTCGACCCGCATCTTCAATAATTCCCATAATAAACACCAGATAAACGTCATTTTATTGTCGGAGTAATATTATAAATTTAACAGTATATATAATTAAAAATGACTCGATAAAAATAATTTTTAGACTTATTCATTTCAGAAATTATAAATATTGTTTGTAAAAGAATTTTTTTAGATAATTTTGGATTAATGGTGGAAAATTGACTGATTTTATGGACGAAGCAATAAAAGAAGCTAAGCTGGGACTTAAAGAAGGCGGAATTCCTATCGGCGCAGTTTTGGTTTATAAAAATAAAATTATTGGCCGAGGACACAACAGACGGGTTCAAAATAACAGCGCAATTTTGCACGCTGAAATGGACGCGCTTGAAAATGCAGGAAGGCTAACTTCAGACGTTTATAGAAATTGCGAACTCTACACAACACTTTCGCCCTGCATCATGTGCAGTGGCGCAGTTTTGCTTTACAAAATTAAAAAAGTAGTGATCGGAGAAAATAAAACTTTTTTAGGTGCAGAAGACCTGTTGTTAAAAAATGGAGTCGCTGTTGAAGTTTTAAATGATGAAAGATGCGTAAAAATGATGAAAGATTTTATAAAAAATAACCCAAAATTATGGAATGAAGATATCGGAGAATAATTTAAAATAGTGCTAAAAAGTGATTTTAATGAAAATAGTCGTACTTGATGGATACACGATGAATTCTGGGGATTTATCGTGGGAAAATTTGGAAGAACTTGGTGAACTTACAATTTATGATAGAACTTCTGAATCAGAAGTAATTGAAAGAATTTCGGACTCTGAAATTGTTATTACGAACAAAATAATAATTGACAAGGCAGTTTTTGAAAAATGTAAAAACATAAAATACGTTGGAGTTACCGCAACGGGTTATAATGTTGTAGATACCAATTTAGCAAAAGAACTGGGGATTGTTGTAACAAATGTTCCAGCATATTCGACAGATTCAGTAGCACAGGCAGTATTTTCATATATCCTCGAACATGTGCAAAATGTTTCCAAATATAATGAAAGCGTAAAATCAGGTACTTGGGTAAATTCAAAAGATTTTTCATACCGAAAATTTCCTATTATTGAACTTGCAGGTAAAAATCTTGGAATAATTGGATTTGGAGCAATTGGAAAAAAAGTTGCAGAAATTGGAATTGCTTTTGGAATGAATGTGTTTGTAAACACGAGAACTGTTTCAAACACGAATTTGAATGTTAAATTTGTATCTAAAGAAGAAATTTTTAAAAATTCTGACTTTTTAACGCTACACTGTCCATTAACTGACGAAACAAAAGAACTTGTTGACGAAAAAACGCTTAAATTGATGAAAAAATCTGCAATGTTGATAAACACCGGGAGGGGAGGACTCGTCAATGAAAAAGATCTTGCAGATGCATTAAATCTCGATAATATTGCCAGAGCAGGTTTAGATGTACTTTCAACCGAGCCTCCAAAAGAGAATAATCCCTTAATCAACGCCAAAAATACAATTATAACCCCGCACATTGCATGGGCATCTTACGAAGCGAGAAAACGACTGATGGATGTGACTGTAAACAATGTAAAGTCATTTATCGAAGGAAACCCAATAAATATTGTAAACAAATGAAAATACATTTTTCATAAAAATTAATTTTTTTAAGATGGGAGATAACTTTATGAAACCAGCCGATGTTGTGAATTTTGCCGGGCGAAATATAACTCAAAAAAAGACACAGAGTTTTTTAACAATAATTGGGGTAGTTATAGGTATTTTGGCAATAGTTAGTTTGATTTCCCTTGGATATGGTGTTCAAAATTACATAACTGGCGAGATTACGACTATCGGTGCAAATATTATTTCAGTTATCCCTTCGCAGAATTTTGGAGGTCCTGCAGTTTCAAAAACTTTTAATGATAACGATGTTGATGCTGTAAAAAGCGTCAGGGGAGTTGACGAAGTTGTTGCTGTATGGATAGGAAGTTACGAGCTGGAATATCGGGATCAATCCATCTATGGAAATATCTTGGTAGTCGAACCTTCAAAATTTACTTACGTATACTCAACAACTTGGGGTTACGAGCCATACAAGGGGCGTTGGATTGAAGACAGTGATAAATATTCCTGTATGGTTGGATATTCACTTGCAACTAACTCTTTTGACAATGATATCGATATTGGGGATAAAATAACGATAAATGGTACAAAATATAAAGTTATAGGAATACTCGAAGAAACAGGAAACCCTGCAACCGAAAATTCAGCTATTTTATCAAAAGATGTAGGTCAGGCACTTTTCGAAATTGATGACGAATACAACAGGATGATTGTATCCGTAAAATCTGGCGAGGATGTAATTCGGGTTTCAGAAGATATTCAGAAAGAAGTGGAAGATTCAAGGGGGGACGAAAATTTTTCCGTTTTAACGGCAGAACAACTTGCTGAATCGATTAACAACATCTTTAAGGTTTTAACAATATTTTTAGTTGGTGTTGCAGGAATTTCATTGCTTGTTGGAGCGGTTGGAATCTCAAACACGATGCACATGAGTATTTTAGAACGAAGAAAAGATATTGGAATTTTAAAAGCACTTGGTGCAGAAAACACGACGATTCTTTCAATATTTGTAGTTGAGGCTGGATTTTTAGGATTATTCGGTGGAATCATCGGAACGATAATTGGAATATTAATTGCAAAGGCAGTTGAATATATTGCAGCAGCTTCTGGTTACGGCATTATAAAGGCGTGGATTTCCTGGGAATTAATTGTTGGAGTTTTAATATTCTCATTTGTAGTAGGAATTTTAAGCGGCTACTTCCCTGCAAGAAGCGGTGCAAAATTAAACCCTGTTGATACTTTGAGAGGGGAATAATTTTAAAAAATTAATTAAAGCAAAAGTAATAAGAATAAAATGTTTAAAAATTAAAAGCAAGTTATAAATTTTAAATTTATTCGATTTCGATATTTATTATAGTTTAGATATTTAGCGGTGAAATTTTGAAGTTAAGAATCGGAACAAGGGGCAGTACGCTTGCAATGGTCCAGACAGAATATATCGCAGGTCTTTTAAATGATCTCGGTGTTGAAACAGAAATTGTTATTGTTAAAACTACTGGGGATAAGGATCAGACTAAAAAACTTGTAGATCTTGGACTTGGAGTTTTTACAAAAGAACTTGATAGCAAAATGCTTGAAAACGAAATTGATATTGCAGTACACAGTTTAAAAGACGTTCCAACCCTTTGGAGTGATGAATTACAGATTACTGCAACCCCAAAACGAGAAAGTCCTGATGATATTATAATCTGGAGAAAAGACAGCGATTTTGATATCGAACATGACGAATTAGATGTTGGAACTTCGAGCATTAGACGAACTTCATTTTTACAATTTACACACCCCAATTTAACACCTAAACTTTTAAGGGGGAATGTCGCAACAAGAATTGATAAATTAAGAAATAGGGAATACGATACAATTATAATGGCAAAAGCAGGCCTTATCAGGCAGGGTATTGATTTATCCGAATTTAATTATACAAAGCTCGATATGCTTCCTGCACCAGCTCAAGGAGTAATTGGAGTTGCTTCAAGAAAAGCAGACATCAAAATCAACGAAATTTTGGAAAAAATATGTGATAAAAAAACATATATTGAAGCTACTGCTGAAAGATGGGCCTTAAAAGAATATGGTGGCGGATGTCAGGCACCTTTTGGAGCTTTTGCAGTTTATGATACTGAAGATGGGATTTTAAATTTAAGATGTGAACTTGTGGACGAACAGGGCACAATAAAGCGAGTAAAATCAAATGAAGGATTTGTAATCTGCACTACTGATGAAGTTGAACTTGCAAAGGAACTCGGTGCAAGAGTCGGTGCATTATTTAAAGAAATCGAAACTTTTACTTATTAGTTCTTTTTTCTTTTTTTTAAAAATTTAGAGAAAGTTTTAAATTATTTAAAGTTTAATTTTATTTTAATTGTAATTATCGAGGGATTTTTATGGCAGATTATAACAATGCAGTAGTTTTCTATGATGCATGCGGAATCGAATATTCAAAACAGATTAAAAAAACTCTTGAAAGGGGTTTTGAAAGAGAATGTTTTTTAATAAACCTTGATGCGCATGAAAATACTCTTTCGAAGATTAATTCGGCACTGAAAACGAGTAAATATGTTATTTTTATGTTTAGTTCGATTTATTCTAACGAACAGCTGTTAAGTGAAGCAAAAAATGCATTTAATTCCGATAAACAGATAATTTCTTTAAAATTAAACGATCCGAGTTTAAAACAACAGATTTCAGTCCACCAATCTGAATTTACGGATAACTACAGTCTTTCAAAAAAAGTAAGTGAAGAAGTTGAAAAACTTAAAAAAATGGAAATTAGGGGTCCAGATTTTATAGAATCAATAATTTCATTTAATATGGGAAATATTTACTTTAATTTTGGAAAATACGACGAAGCTATAAGATGCTACAAAAAAGCCGTGAAAATAATACCTGATTTCGTAGATGCACTAAATAACTTTAATTCACTTTCAAACCTGAGATTATCTGAAATTGAAGATAAAAGGCCTGCCATATACAAGGATGCAAAAATTGATGAAATCGTACCAGATATTTTTTCAAATGCTGTTGAAGAACCCGAAGAAACTCAAAAGTGCACAGAACTTGAACCAGAAGAGCTTGAAGACCTTATTTTAGAAGGAGAAATTGGGGCGGGGCCTGAACCAGAACTTGAAAAAGAAGTTGAAACGCCAGTTGAGGAAAATATAGAAACTGAGTTAGAAACGAATATTGAAGATGAAATGGTGGAAATTGAAGAATTAAATAACGAAAAAGAAGTAATTTTTGAAGAAGAACCACAAGAAGACATTGAAATTGAATCTGATGACGTGGACGATGAACTTATTTCAGATGCCGAAATTGAAGAATTTGGTATTGAAGAAAATTTTGAGGAAATCGAAGAAGATATTCCTGAAACTGAAGAAATATCTGATGAAACAGAAATAATTTTAGAAGAAGAAATTGAATCAGAAATTGACGAAGTTGTCGTAGAAATTTCTGAAGAAATAATTGAAGACATTGAAATTTTGGAAGTTGTTGATGAATCTGAAGATATCGAAAAAATAATTGACGCAGATACCTCTGGTGAATTAGAGTCTTTTGAAGAACTATTGGATAAAAATGAAATCGAAGAGGAAACACAAGAATTAATCCTTGGAGATATAACCGATACAGGATTTGCTGAAGTTTTAACTTTTGCAAACGCACTTTATGAATCAGGAGATTTTAACGCTGCCGAAGTAGAATATAAAAAAGCAATAATCCTAAATCCTAATTATTCGGAAGCACATAATAATTACGGATGCCTTTTGGAATATCTCGAAAGATTCGATGAAGCAGAAGTTGAATTTAAAAAAGCAATAGAATTGAATGTTTTAAACATAAGGGCGCATAATAACCTTGCAACGCTTTTAGCAAAAGCTGAAAAATACGAAGAAGCAGAAATGCACTATAAAAAAGCAATTGAACTAGATCCTGAGTATTGGGGCGCAATTTATAATTTAGGGGCAATGTATGCAACCTTAAAAAGATATGATGATGCAATATCTCAAGTTAAATCAATGATTAAAATCTTCAGGTCTGAAGGAAATATTAAAGAAGTTTTAGAGCTTAAAAAACTTGTAAAACATTTAAAAAAGTTAAAAATCCAAAATGGTAAATAATTTAAATATTTTAGATATTTTGTTCTTTTTTCCAAGTAATCATTGCTTCTTTTGACGTTTTTGTAAATGTCCAAGAATCTTCTGCTTTAGTTAACTCTTCTGACAATATCTCTTTTATTTTTGAATACTGTTCATCATTTAATGTAAGTTCTCCGCGAGCTTTGAATCTATCCAAATAATGTTCAGCTGCATCATCTAAATTGTTAAATGTTTGGGAAAATGATTTTTCACTTAATTTAACATCAGCATATATTCCAAGTTGGTGTAAAATATTGTAAATTAAAATATATGTCATGCCAAATTCTTTTCTTTCAGGTTTTTGTTCAAAAATGGATTCCCTAATTTTATTATATATCTCCCTCCAAGCTTGGCGAGTTCCAAACGTTAAAATGCAACAGTATTTTTCAGCATAATTATTCATTTTTTTAAGTGACTCTTCCATGTCATCTACGCCGAGTGAATAGGACGAAAATACAATATCGGGGTTAAATTCCCTATTTAATTCAAAATTATCCCATCTTTTATTTATTATGTTAATGTTGTCAATACATTCTTCTTTCATTCTATTTTTCAAAATATCTATCATACCAGTAGACTGTTCTACAACAGTAATTTCTTTGACTTCTTTTGCAAGCGGTATTGTGTAAGTTCCAGGTCCAGGTCCAATCTCTAAAATTGATGTGTTTTTATCGATATTAAACTCGTTTTTAAGATAGTCAATATTGTGTCCAACCCATCCATTTTTATTATTTAGCACATTTTTAGCGTAATTTTTTGAAAAAGTATCCCAAAAATTTTTCGATTCTTTTTCTGACTTAAATTGGGTTTTCCCATGATTTTTTCGGTAATATTCTGCCCAATCTACTTCGATAGTTTCACCCTATTTTTTTGTAATCCTACTTTACATTTTTTCCATATTTAAATTATATGATTTATTATCAAAACTTTATTAAAAAAATCATAACATTTAAATATTATTCATAAATATTACATTAAATTAGGATAGACATATTAATTATGACTATTTTTAAAAAACTATTACATACAGGTGAGTAGATGGCAATTAGTATTAAAAAAATAGTTAGCATCGGGTTAGGTGGCTTGATGCTCGGTTCAGCACTTTCTTCAAGCGCTTTTGCAGTAGAAAAAGTTGGGGATGTAGATTCTTTTGTTTCAGATCTCGTTTCAACCGATAATTCAAATGTTGATATAATTGTTGGCTCAAATTCAGTAGCTTCAGATGTTGTATCCGCTGCAAATATCGCAGCAAAACTTGGATCATTATCCTTTTTAGAACAAACTGGTGAAGAAGCTTCTGCAACTTTATCAATTGGTTCAAAATCTAAATCAGATAACTTTAATTTAGTTGGTTCAGGAGTTACGGATTCCCTTTTCGCAGTTTCCGTAGACGATGATTATGTTTCTAGTATATCAAATGTTGATTTCCACAGTTCAACAAACTTAGACGCCACGGGGTATGTTTCATTGGAAGATCTTGGTAATTTAATGGAAGTATCTGATACGGACCCTTCAAGCTGGGTTACAGGATCCGATAACGATGTTTCTGCAGAATTTATGTTTTTAAGGCTTAAAACAGATGTTGCAGATTGGAAAGTAAATTCTGATGAGATGTCATATATGACATTATTATTTGATGAAAATACTGGAGTTCCAGCAGGCTTAAAAGGAATGTGTCCGGGACGTAACATTGCATATTTAGGTGAAGAATGGACATTAATGGGTATGAGTTGTGATGCCGATAAAGTTGTTCTCGGAAAGGAAGTTTATAGGGGTGCATTAAAAGAAGGGGAATCTTATTCAGTAAATGGTTGTGAAATAAAAATCGACTCAATTATAACGGATGGTACCGATTACAAAGTCAGTGCAAAAATATTAAAAGATGGTGCAGTTGTGGCATCCACATATAACGAAGCACCAACAAACCTAATGGCAAACGGCATTGGAATAAGATTTCAAAAAGTTTACGAAAGTATAGACTCAAATGCGGCTTATGCTGATGTTGTGATCGTAAATAATGTAAAAGGAATGCCTTTAGGTTCAGAAGTGATTCCGGATTATGAAATTTACTCAGTGTTATACACAGGCGGTACTTTTCAGTATACTGATGACTTTGTAAAAGGTCAAAAAAATGTGGGGCTTGCTTTAAAGTATGTTGGTGATGATTTAACAGGTTTAGGATCCGACGATAGTGTTAAAGTTGCAGATTATGCAGATTTCCTGTTTGATGATGAGGGAAGCAGTGCAACCAAGTTAAATGTATTCTTTGAAATGAACGAAGAAAAAGAAGTTAGCTTAATCCAAACTCAAAAAACAAATGTTTTAAATGTGAAAATTCTTGCAGAAGAGATTTCTACTGGAGATGATGAATCCCTAACAATAGCCCCAATAGTTAAATTAGATACTGAAACTTCAATGGAAACTTCAGAAAATCCATTAATATTAATTGGCGGGCCAGTTATAAATTCCATAACCAAAGAATTATCAAATGCTGGTTTAATTGCAATAGACAATGAATCACCTGCAACTTTGGCATTAGCTGCGGGCGCTGCAAATGGAAATGATGTATTGGTTGTTGCAGGTGGCGATAGAAGTGCTACAACAGACGCAGCAAACGCTTTAATTGCAATGATTTAAAAAAATAAATTATTTTTCAATTTTTTCTAAAATTTTTTTATCCAGCCATTCTTTTGTAATATATTTTTCATAAACTGGAAGTCTTTCTTTTAAATTAAATCCGAGTTCTTTTGAAAAAATGTTTAATTCATCAATATCTGGCCACGGGGCTTCGGGGTTTACAAAGTCTTTCGTTAGGGGGGACACTCCACCCCAGTCGTCAATTCCAGCCATTAAAAACAGCTGTCCGGTTTCCCGATTTAAATTGGGTGGAACTTGAATTGAAATATCTTCTAAAATTAATTTTGAGAGAATTATCATTTTAAACATTTCAACTGGACTTGGTTCTTTGTAATTTTCCATCGGAATTCCGGGTTTTACCCTAAAATTCTGAACGATTACTTCCTGGATATGCCCATAGTTTTCATGAATTCTTTTAATTTCAAATATGGAATCAATACGTTCTTCAAGAGTTTCTCCAATTCCAATTAGGATTCCCGTAGTAAATGGAATTTTTAATTTTCCAGCATTTTCAATCATTTCAATTCTTAATTTAGGGTCTTTTCCTGGGCTCTTTTCATGTGCGATAGTACCGCATAATCTCGCACTCGAATTTTCAAGCATCAATCCCATCGAAGCATTTACTTCCCTTAGGTATTTTAGCTCATCGTAAGATAAAATTCCACAATTAGTATGTGGTAAAAGATCCGTATTGTCAAGGCACCATGCACTTATTTCGTATAAATATTCCAAAATTCCAGAGTAGCCCATTTTTTTTAATTCTTCTTTTACTTTCTCATTTTCATCAACATTTTCTCCAAAAGTAAAAAGCGCTTCTCTGCATCCAAAAGTATCAGCTTTAGTTAATATTTCATTCATTTCATTCATTTTTAATAATTTAAAGTTTTCATTTCTAAATGTACAGTAACCACAAACGTTCCTGCACCAGTTGCATACTGGAATAAACGCGTTTTTTGAAAAAGTAATGTGTTTGGAAGAAGTTTGTGCATTAATTTTTGTTAATTTTTTTAAAATGGAATTTATCGAATCTGATTTTAAAAAATCAAGTGCTTCACTTTTTGTTATCATTTAAATCCCCAAATTGAATTAATTTACAGTAAATCAAGTCCGATATCGACAGATACTGCTGAATGAATCAACGAACCCATTGAAATAACATCTACATTGTATTTTGCATAATCTTTGACGTTATTTTCATTTATTCCGCCGCTAAGTTCAATTTTTGGTCTAAATCCCGTTTTCTGTTCAAATCCCAAAATAATATCGAGTGCAATTTCTATATTTTTAAATTCAAAATTGTCAAGAAGTATAATATCTGGTTTATGCTCAATAACTTCTTTCAACTGTTCAATTGTATCGACTTCTATTTCAATTTTTTTTGAAAAGCTTAATTTTTCAGCTCTTTTGAAGCATTCTTTTATTCCAACAGCCTGAATGTGATTATCTTTAATCATAACCATGTCATCAAGCCTGAACCTGTGTGTATCGCCACCACCAATAAATACTGCATATTTTTCAATCATCGAAAGGAGGGGGTGCGTTTTTCTCGTTGCCGCAATTTTTACAGTTTTATTAATTTCTCTTACGTCTTTTATTATCCTGTGGGTTTTATTTGAAATTCCGGAAAGGTGCATCAAAAAATTTAAAACGGTCCTTTCAAGAGTTAGTATCGTTTTTGTGTTCCCCCTAACTTTTAAAAAAGGTCCAATAACCCGGTCACCATCATTTATTAATTGAGTGCAAGTTAATCCATTTTTTTCCATAAATTCAACTACAAAATCAATTCCGCAGATTACGGATTCTTCTTTAGCAACAAAAACTGCTTCTGATTCCTGGTTTTTTGGTATCATTAATTCAGTTGTAAGATCTCCAAAACCGACATCGTAATTGAGTGATTCTTCCAATATTCTTAAAGCATGATTTTTCAACACAATAATCACCAAGTTTTTATAACTGGCCTAATTATTATAAATATTGCGTTTATTATTTTTATTTTAGTATATATAGGGGAAATACACGATGTTAAAAACACTACCTCCAACATTGAGAGAAAAAAAACGATACGTTGCACTTGAAATTATTTTTGAAGATGAACTATTTCAAAAAGACGTGATTGCAATTGTTAGGAATGCTTTAATGAATTATTCCGGAGTTTTAGGATGTTCCAAAGCAAATCCCTGGTTAATCGATTACAACCACCCTTACGGAATACTTAGAATTTCAAGAGATGAAGTCGATAATTTAAGAAGTTCGCTTAGTTTAAGCAATGAACACCGAAAAAAGCCGATAAACATACATATAATTGGAATCTCAAACTCTGTAAAGCATATTCGTGAGAAGTTTTTACATGTGCCTCACGAACCGTATTACAAAGTTATACAAAAATTAAAAAAGAAGGGCCCAAAAAGGTAAGTTAACTTATACTTCAGAGGTAGCGGCCCAAAACCAAAAAGTACTCCATACGGAGATCCCGATGACTGCTAAAGATATAAATATGGTGTCATAACAGCCAAGGACTGTATTAATCACATAATTCAAATCCATAATGTACACCCCCCAGTGACATATTGTACTGTGTACATTATTATATAAAATATTGCTCCTTAAAAAAACCATTTTTCTTACGTTAATAGCCTAAAAAATCCATAATATCGGATAAAAAAGGATTTAATAGATAAGTGAAATTATGGCCAGGTTATTAATTTAGGAATTTCTGGCAATTTTCCAACTTTTTTCTGGATTAATTCTGGCCAATCGTCGTAATTGTAGCCGTATTGTGCTAAAAATCCAATTACCCATCTTGTTAATCCATATCCTGTACATCCAGTCCAAACTTTTCTTTCTTTATAGTCTTTAATTCCAAATCCTTCTATAAAGTGAGTTCCATGGATATTTGCTGAAGTTACTGCAACACCTTTTCTTTCTTCTTTAATGTGTGGTAACCAAAGTCTCATTTCGTATTTTGGAACGTCTGGGAATTCAATTCCCCTATCTTCTTTCTTCCTACCTTCTAAATAGAATGGATCGTCACCAACTTCGGTCCAGTACTCTAAATCTAATTTTTCTGCCAGATTTTCTGCGTATTTTAATGTATCATCTCGAACGGTTTCCACAAATTCTGGAGTGCCCATCCATACACATTCTCCCCTCAAGAACTCATTTACTCTGTCAAGACCTTTGGCTCCACCGCCTTCCCACCTGTAAGTCCAACCACTTTTGTCGAAAAATTTCGAAGGGTGGTCAACGTCAACCAATTCATGATCGAAGAAACTGTAGAACGGTTCACACTGTGCAGGTGCTAAAACATATGCAGGATCTCTTAACAAAGTTTTTAATTTTTCAATTGGAATTTCTTTTTTAATCATCATTTCGTTTACAAAATCCTGAAACATTTCAGGTTCCCTTTTTGGAGGACATACGTAGTACATTCCCTCAGGAAGACCTTCCAAATATCTCATTTTGTACATTACATCTAGTGGAATTAATTTAGGGAATAAACACTCATCAAAACCTATTTTATCGATACATTCTTCGATAATTAAGCTTTCAAACGCCCTGAACAATTTTGCCATTGGCGCAGTATAAAACCACTGTCCTCTTCCAGGGAATCTCTTTACCCATCCGTTTGGTTCTGCCAATTCTGTCGGGTCTGTATCAAATGTAATTTCTCGCTTTGCTTTGTAGTCTGAAACAATTGTTCCGGGAGCAATTTTACAAACTTCAAAAGTTAAATCCTGATCTTGCTTATCAAGTTCATTTTTAACGAATTTAATTGCTCTATCGATTATATTTCTTTTTAATTCCCCATCGCCCAAATTTTCAAAGACAATGTTGATTTTTTCGCTTTCTAATTCAACTTCACATTCTGGAACTTTTAATCCTTTTAATTCGCTAACTTTTGAAGGTTCTGCAGTAAGTGTTACAACGTATCTATCAATTGCAACATCTCGAATTCCAATCTGGTGTTTTCTTCCAACTTTTTCCATTATTGGTTTTTTCAATCTTACAATACCTTCATGTGCTCTCGTGTACGTTCCTGAAGTCATTTTAAGTTTTAAATCCTTTCCATCAAATTCATAACCTTCAATTTTTGAAGCCTCATTTTCTTTGCCTTCTGGAACACCTTTTAAGAAAATATCTCTGTTTTCCAAAACTTCGACGATATCTTTTTGTGTTTCTTCTTCGACATCCTTGCTGAATATTATTCTCCCATCGAGTTTAAATCTCATGAAATCACCGAATCAATTTACAAATAATGTTTTACCTAATAGTTTTTAAATTTTTAGTATTGATCATTGAACCATTTGAGATTTTATTGATTCAATGATTTTATCTGTAACTTCAGAAGTTTTTAAGTTTCCCCCAAGATCAGGAGTTAGATATTTACATTCAACAGCTTTTTTAACTGCATTTCTTATGCATTCTGCTTCTTTATTCATATTCAAATGATCAAGCATCATTGCAGCACTCAAAATTGATGCAATAGGGTTTGAAATTCCCTTTCCCGCAATATCTGGTGCAGAACCATGGACTGGTTCGAATAATCCGTTTTTATCGCCGATGTTTGCCGAAGGAGACATTCCAAGTCCACCGATAAGTCCAGCAGCTTCGTCAGATAAAATATCCCCAAATAAATTGGTTGTAACCATAACATCAAACATTTGCGGATTTCTAATTAAATACATGGCTGTTGCATCAATTAGGTAATCATCAGATGCTATTCCTAATTTTTCATATTTTTTCGAGATTTCTTCAAAGACTTCCAAAAATAAGCCATCGGTAATTCTCAAAACATTTGCTTTATGGATACAGGATACCTTTTTCCTATTGTTTTGAAGTGCATAATCAAAAGCATATTTTACAATTCTTGAGCTTCCGAATTTGGAAATAACTCGTTCAGCAATCGCAACTTCATTTTTTTCGTCGTAATATTCTTTTTTTACATAAAGACCTTCGGTATTTTCACGAATTATCACAAAATCAAGGTCTTTGAAGTTGAACGTCGGTCTTATGTTTGCATAAAGGTCGAGTTCTTTTCTTAAAGTTAATATTGGACTCCTATATGGTTTATTTTTTAATTCAGTTGGTTTCGGGGTGGTAACAGATCCAAAAAGAATAGAATCAGATTCTTTTGCAATTTCTATGGTCTTTTCAGGTATTGCATCGCCACATCTTTTAAAACATTCGTAGCCTGCATGTGTTTCTATAAATTCAAAATCCCCAATTTCACTCAAGACGCGCACTGTTTCTGGAATCACTTCGTTTCCAATGCCATCTCCATTAATAACACAAATTTTGGGAGTGTTTCTCATAAAACCACCAAAAAACTCGCACATAATTTTCGATTTAACGCAGAGATACCATATGATTCAAACATATAAAAATACTTTGCAAAGTTTAATTTTTAAAAGATAAATAATTCGATTTTTATTCATCAAACGGCCTTATTTTTTTCATAAGTTTTTTAATTTCCACAATTTTTTCATCGATGTGTTTTGATCCTAAGGACTCATTTTCAGATTGAATTTCAGACTTTTCAGTGTATAGATAATCAACATATAGCTGTAATTCATCCCAAAAGATCTCTTCAATTTCTTCTTCTCCAAAATCTTCTAAAAATTCTTCGTTTTCCAAGGCATAGAGTGCTGCCCTGCAAGAATCGTTTCTTCCAAGGTACATATCTTCAGAATAAATAAAAAGTTTCGGGTCAACATCTCTTGAAATCGATTCTGCTCGTTTTAATACGTTTTTTATAACTTCAATTTCATTTTTACTAAAGTTTACCATGGGGCACCCGTTTTACCATTTTTATCTTAAATAATCTGGATAATTTATATTTAAATCTATATTTTAAAAGGAATATTTATATAAAAACAACCCATATTTTGAATAAATTTATCTTTGGAAATAGTAGAAATGCTTTTTAAACCATTTTAAAATATTAATTTACATGATTTATATAATTTAACGTGAGAACATGGAAAATATCGAGTATGAAATTAAATATGCAATAGATCACATGATGGAGAATAACTACCCAAGAAAAGAACTCTGGAACATGGATTCAAAGGTTCCTGGTCTTTTGAGTGGAATTCGTGCAGGGGATGATGGGGTAGTAGTTGGAAAATCTGTTTATAATATGGAAGGGCCATATCCATTGATATTGGGCTCAAAAACTGCGCTTATCCATACTACATGTGATATTGTTGCAATGGGCGCAAAACCACTTTATGCAATGGATGCAATACAGGCTGCAAATGAAGAAGAAATTAAAATTGCAGTCGATGGTTTAAAAAAACAATCAATTGGACTTGACATTCCAATAATTGGCGGAAATACTCAAACAATCGAATCATTGAAATCCTGTATGAGTGTTGTTGTTTTTGGAGAACTTATTTCAGATAAATTTATTCGCGATTCGGGTTCAAAAGATGGGGATGTAATGTTAATGCTCGGACACCCGGTGGAAGGAGACATTGGGGAAAGAATTCAAAAAGCAAAGAATAAATTTGATACATTTTTGGAAATTTTAAAAAACAATATCGAAGTTCACGCCTGTAAAGATGCTTCAAGAGGCGGTTGGCTCTGTAACATTTTGGAGATGCTTTTGAAAGCCCAGTATGGTGTTGAAATAACAGGTCTGCCTCACCCAAGGGCCACAAGGTATCTTGGAACTTACCTAGTAAGTGTTCCTGAAGATGAAGTTTCAAATGTATTGGATGTTGCAGTTAAAAATAGGTGCCCGTTAACTCCTTTTGGAAGGGTTACTTCAGAAAAAGTTCTTAAAATCGGAAATAAAGAATATATCAACAACGAAGAAATGAAAGAACTGATAAAAAGTTTCCCTTATAAATATTAATTTATTTTTTTTATTTTTAAATTAAAAAAGTATTATTGGTTTTAAAGTAATTTTGAAAGAGGAGATTTGTCCAAATTATACAATTTAGCTATTTCTTTAAGAATTGCTTTAAATACTGGATCATTTCCACCATACTGTTCTGCATAGAGTTCAAGGCCCGAAAGGTGATTATATAATACATCAGGGTACGTCTGTGATATTTCATAGACAGTATTTAAAACCATACTTCTTACGATCATGTTTTTAGAACAGCCCATCAAATCAAGTGTTTGGGGCATCGTATCATCAACCTGCCCTTTGGTAAGAGTGGGTAATTTCGAGAGCTGGTATACGATATTTAGCGGATCTAACTCTTTTATCTTACCTGATTTAAGGGTTTCAATAGTAAACACGTTAAATTGTAAATCTTCTTTTGAAATGGATTCTTCAAGCATTTCCTCAGTAATTTCTAGCTTCTCAGGTAACACAAAGAATAATGACGATCCAATTTCCATCAATCTTCCAAAGAGAGATTCCTGTTTTGACGACTTCATCAACTGCTTAACATGTTTTTGAAGCTTTTTTTGATTCTCTGAAAGATTGTATTCCTTAAATTTCCCGTATTTCTTGATCAAGTTTCCAGTATAATTTCTAATGTCTAAATTAACAAAAGTCTTGTTTATGTGGCTTACTTCTGAATTAAAATTTTCATAAACCTCTGGATAAACATCTGTTATCAATTTAAGTGAAATTAATGAATTCAAAACTAAAACTTCGCTTTTTTGTGATAAAAATGCTTTTAAAGGGGAAAACAATTCAGAAATATCCTTATTATTTTTTAGATAATTTTTTGTGAGCAAATAAATAGCATTCGCTTTTAAAGTCTCACTATTTGATTTAAAATACATAAATAAATCCGAAGTTAATGAATCGTCCTCATCCAACATTTTTTGAGCGTCGTTTAGCATATCGTCTTCCAGAAGCTTTTTTAATTTGTTAGATTTTGAACGAAGAAACCCGAGGACCATTAAATCACCTATTCCCCTTTTTTAAGTAAATTTAAAGTTCGCTTTCATCGACAGGAGTGATTTTATATTCCATATCTTTGTTTTTTCTCATGAGTTCCAAGAATTTAATGCAGTTTGAAGGGTCCTTGTTTGTAACGGTTACTTCTAATGATCCTTTGATAAATTCATCTGATGAAAGTTTTGATTTTATTGGAACAGAACCGTATGCCATCAATATTTCGAGCAGTTCTTTCTGCATTGTCAAGCAGTTCTCTGCATCCCCAGTTATAACTATTTTATATGATGGGAAAAGCAGTTCGTAACAGTTTACCAATATGATTTCATTTTTTTGAAGTATTTCACAGAGTTTTGCATAATTTTCGCTTTTCGCTTTAACTATAAACTTTATCGAGTAAAATTTATGGTTTAAACTGTTTTTAACAGTTAAATTGTAAAGTCCTGAAACATTTTCAGCAATTAACATTCTTAACTTTCCAAAAACATCAGATTCAGACAAAGCTTGTGTTACATAGAACTTTTCTTCTTCCACTTTTTCACCGGGCTCAAATTTCGATTTTGCTAATCGTATAAAATCTATTCTATTTATAATTGTATGATATGATTTAGGTTATATTTAGCATTTAATTATAATCTTGAACTTTCAGTACTTTTTGGACTTGTAAGTTGGGGTTCAAGTTTTACTGCATTAGCATATGCTTCTTTTGAATATTCTTCATTTCCAATGGTTTTATATACATTGGAAAGCTGTATCCAAAAGTCAGAAACGTTTTTATTCAGTGTAATAGCTTTTTTAAAGCAGTCTACTGCCTCATAATGTCTTTCTAAAATGTTTAAAATCTGGCCTTTATAGCACCATGCTTTTGCATATCCGTTATCTTTATCCAATGCTTTTTCAATAAATTCGAGAGCTTTATTGTAATTTTTTAATTTAATGTATGTTCGAGCAATTTTTACAAGTATAGATGGATTTAGAGGATTTCTTTCATATGCAAGTTCTAAGTAATAAAGGGCAGTTTCATAATCTTTATTTTCGTAATACAAAAGTCCAACTCTGCACCAAGGTTCATGGCTGTTTATATGGTTTTCAAGAACTTTTGTATAGAGATCAAGTGCTTCGTTAGTTTTTCCGAGTTTTCTCAAAGCATCGCCTTTTGAAAGGGTCACTTGAAAGTTATTTTTGTGTTCCGATAAATACATGTCGTAAAATTGAATTGCTTTTTCATATCTTTTAACTGTATAGAATGCATTACCAATGTTTTTCCATACTTGTGTATCATACGGGCTTATTTTTAAGATTTTTTCATAAATATCAAGAGCTTCGTTAAATTTTCTAAGTCCAACGAGTGCAGTTCCTTTTTTTGCAAGTACGTCTTTATATTTTGGTTTTTTTTCTAGAATTTTATCAAATTCCACAAGTGCTTCTTCAAACTTACCTGTTTTTAAGTAAGCGTCACCTAAAATTTCAGTAACTTTAAAATCTGGTTCAGAAACATTTTCCAAAATTTCAATAGATTCTTTAAACAATTCCAAGGAATTTAACAACATCGCATAGTTTTTTATTATTTCGAGATTGGTTGGGCTTATGGATAGTGCTTTTTCGTATGAATCCTGAGCTAGTTTTGATTTTTCAAGCATCTTGTAGGCATTTCCTTTAAAATACCATGCATCAGGATTTTTTGGTTCTGAACCAATGGCTTTATTAAAAAATTCTATCGCTTTTTGATATTTACCTTTATTATAATAGTCAATACCCTTTTCAAGCAATTTTTTTGGTTCCTTTGTTTCGAAAATGGATAATATTCCCATGGTGAGCCCTTTTAAATTTCTTTAATATTACTTTTAAAATTATACATTTATCTAACTTTTTATTTTTTGATAAAAAGCTCCATAATTATTAAATTATTAATCAGGTAGACGTTACGATTCTATATTATGTTCTTTATTTAAAGGCATAATATAACTCTCAAAAATACGTCTAAAATTAACGTTATTTTTAGAATAATCTATAGTGAAAGTATTCCAAGTGATAATACTAGTGTAGTTACGGCTAAAAATACTATGTCATTAACGCCGATTCTTTGACTAAGCGTTTTTATTTTAGAATCTTTTGAATATCCTCTTGAAAGCATTCCTAAATAAGTTCTTTCGCCCTGTTCATAAGATTTTAAGAAAACAAGGCCGATTAATGACCCAAACGTGTTCAAAAGCTCTTTATAACCCAAATTTTTCCGGTTAAGTGCTCTTGATTTCTGCGCTTTTATTGTGGATTCTAAAACATCAAACATCACAAATAGATATCTAATCATCATTCCAAGAAGTGTGGCCATGATACTCGGAATCCCAAGTTTTTTTCCAGCATTTATCACTTCATACATCGGCGTAGTGGATGAAAGTAGTACTACCGAAGATATAGCCACTAAAAATTTTAAAAATAATGAAATTCCAAAATCTAATCCTTCACTATAAACTGGGAATATTCCTAAATAAAATATTATCGATTCTCCTCGTATGAATGGTTGGAATAATGTTATAAATCCGCCAAATGGTATTATCATTATAATTCTTTTGAGCAAATTTAGAATAGGGATTTTTGAAAAGAGCATTATACATAATATGTAAATTTCTATTAAAATCATTAAATAAGCATTATTAAAAAGTGTTGCAGTCAAAACTACGGCAAAAACGAATATTAATTTGATTCTAGCATCCATATTATGGAGTGGACTTTCAACAAATGCATCTTGTTCCAGACTGCGTAATGATCCATGCAAAATTTGAGCCGACCAACATTTTTGATATTATACTATGTTATACTATTTTGAAACTGATTAGATTGTATTACTAATCTAAAATAGTTATTAATGTATAAAAAACCTATTATTTTTTAAAAAATGCGAGAAATAATGCAAATATTAGTAAAATTAATTAAAATTCGTAATCAACTGCAATTCGAGATTCCGCAACTGATTTTACAAATTCTGCAACTTTTAAATGTTCTTCATTTTTTTGATAAATTTCTAAATCTTCAAAACTATTAAATTCTGAAACTAAAACTACATCGTAGTTATTTTCAAATTTTTTCGAATCAATTCCAACTTCAATATATTTTATTTCAGGAATAACTTCTTTTAAGCTTTCTAAATTCGTTTTAATAATTTTTGCATTCTCAAATTTTTTTTTATCCTCTGCATTTTCTTTCAATTTCCACATAACGATATGTTTTATCATAAATACACCTGTTTAATTTTAAAATCATGTTTTTGGTATAAATTATATAAAAATATGCAAGAAAATAAATGCTCGAAAGTTTGAATTTTTAAAAAAGTAAAAAAGTAAAAATTGGTTTTTTAGTTTTTTGAAGTTGATTTAAGAAGTGAACCAACACCAAATGAAAGCAATGTAACGAGTAAAATACCAATTATTAATGCTGCAATTTCACCAATTTTTTCCATTCCCGGAATTGCATAGTCTGGCATAGGTGAAGGTGCGATTGTTCCTTCTTCTTCAAGTCCTGCTTCTTCCAAATTTGCATCTAAAACATCTAAGTTAACAATTTTTTCTGCAGCACTTTCTAACCCATCAGGGTTTCCGGAAGCTAAAAATGGAGCTGCAATTCCAAGTAATACTGCAACAATTAATCCCGCAATTAATATCGAGTTGTTATTCATTTAAAACCACCTTTTTTACGCTCTTTACAAGATCCGGTCGAGCTGATGCGAGGTAGCCTACCACAATTACAGTGATTAATCCTTCAATAATTCCGATTACTGCGTGGTAAAGACCCATAAATTGAATTCCAAGGTCTATAGGGAATGTTCCTGCAATTGCAAGTTCTGCTGCACAAACTAATGAAGCTATAAATGTTGCAGCCCATGCGGCAATAAATATCGCAACGTGGAAGTTCGTCTTTTTCAATGCTTTGAAGATGTAGTATCCTGCAAATCCGCCAACAATACCCATGTTAAAGATGTTTGTACCCATGACGATTAAACCACCGTCTGCAAAGAATAATCCTTGAACAATTAAAACCATAGCCAACAGTAATACAGCAGCCCAAGGGCTATCAAACACTATTGCAGTCAATGCTGCACCAACCATGTGTCCACTGGTTCCCCAAGGTATTGGCATGTTCATTGCCTGAATTGCAAAGATACCTGCTGCAAGTGCCGTAAATAATGGAACTGTCTTTTCATTCATTTCTTTTGATGCCCATCTTAAGGACAAGCTTAAAAATATCAGGGAAATTACCCAAAATATCGCGCTTTCCCAAAATGGGATAAATCCATCTGGTATGTGCATAGCCTCACCCGTTTTAGAGTATTAACTTTTTAATATATTTAATACAGATAATATTTGATATATCGGGGTATAAATATCTTATGATATTTTATTACTATGTAATAAGATTCTGTAATTATTATTACTCATATGGGCAAAAATTATATTATACTGGGATTACAATTAAGAAGAAAGAATTAACAAAATGTTGAAAAAATGCACGTATTAGATCTACTTAAGGAAAACAAAATTACTGAATTAAGGCCTCCTCAAAAAAGAGTGATTGATGAAGGACTTTTTGATAAATTAAAAAATTTTTTGATATGTATTCCAACTGCAAGTGGAAAAACGCTAATTGGAGAAATGGCGTTACTAAACCATATTTTGGATGAAAATAGAAATTTAACTGGAAAAAAAGGACTATTTATCGTCCCATTAAAGGCACTGGCAAACGAGAAATTTGATGAATTTAGGGAAAAATACGAAAAGTATGGAATAAAGGTGGGTTTATCTATCGGGGACTTCGATACAAAAGAAGACCTTTCAAAATTTCATATAATAATCACCACTTCTGAAAAGCTCGATTCATTGATGAGACACAATGTTGAATGGATAAACACGGTATCATTAGCAATAATTGACGAAATTCATTTAATCGGCGACAATGAACGAGGGGGAACTTTAGAAGTAATTTTAACGAAATTAAAAAATTTAAATGCCCAGATTGTTGGACTTTCTGCAACAATTGGAAATCCTGAAGAACTCTCAAACTGGTTAAATGCAAAATTAATTGTGGATGAATGGAGGCCAGTTGAACTAAAAAAAGGAATTTACTTCGAAAATGAACTCGAATTTTTAAAAAATCCTGCAAAAAAAATTAAAAAATTATCTAAAAATAATTTAACTGATTTAATAGTTGATAGTGTTGAAGAAAAAGGTTCCTGTTTAATTTTTTGTAATTCAAAAAGAAATGCCGTTGGTGAAGCTAAAAAACACAATTTAACCAGATATTTAACGAAAACTGAACAGCATGAATTGAATAAATTAAGCGAAGATATTTTATCAATTCTTGATACACCAACTGAAACCTGTAGGGCACTTTCTGAATGTATTAAAAAGGGAGTATCATTTCACCATGCTGGACTTACATACCAACATAGAAAAATTGTTGAAGATGGATTTAGAAACCGGCTGATAAAAGTAATTTGCTGTACTCCAACGCTTTCAGCAGGATTAAATTTACCATGCAGGCGAGCAATTGTACGGGATACAAAAAGATACTCACAAAACGGCCTTGTAGATATTCCAAGAATGGAAATTCAACAATGTATTGGAAGAGCAGGTCGACCGGGACTGGATCCATATGGTGAAGGAATAATTTATATTAAAAATGAAAAAGAAGCAGAAAAAGCTTATGAAATACTTATTGGAAATGTAGAAAATATTTATTCAAAGCTTGCAAACCAGAAAGTTTTGAGAATTCATATTTTGGGTTTAATTTCGACAGGAGAAATTAAAGATGGCGAAAGCCTCGTCAATTTTATGAAAAATACATTTTATGCATACCAGTTTGGAAATATTGGTGCAGTTTTATTAAATGTATCCGAAGTTGTAGAATTTTTAGAAAAAAATAAATTTTTAGAAACAACAGTTCATAAAAAAACAGAAAACAAGGTTTTGGAATTATCATTGGACTCTTCAAACAATTTAGTTTTAGATTCAAAAGAAACTTCGTTTGATCTTACAAATCCAAATTCTAAAGTAGAATTTAGATCAACAAAGCTTGGAAAAAGAATTTCTGAACTCTATATTGACCCGATGAGTTCTGAAATTATAATTGAAGAATTGAATGAATTAAAGAAAAAATGCAGTCAACTGGATCGATCTAAAATAGATCAGTATCTGTTCTATTTAATTTCAAAAACTAACGAAATGCGACCACTTTTAAGAATTCGGCCAAATGAAGAACTTGATTTAATTCTTGAAATGGATAAAATGGGACTGAAAGATTATTCGATAGAAAATATCGAAGCTTTTAAGAATTCAAAAATGTTCTGCGACTGGGTAAGTGAAATACCTGAAGAAATAATTTTGGAAAAGTATGGTGTTGAACCGGGAATATTAAGGTATAAAGTTGAACAGGCTAAATGGATGATATATTCAACAAAGGAGATTGCAAAATTAATCCATTTAGATAGCAGCGAAGTTTATAGGGCACTTTTAGAAATGGAATTAAGAATTGAGTACGGTGCAAAAGAAGAGTTAATCGAATTATTGAAAGTCAAAAATGTCGGTCGTGCAAGATCGAGAAAACTCTACAATGCGGGAATTAAGTCTAAAATAGAGATAAACAATAACCCTGAAAAAATCCTTGAACTTTTCGGCGAAAAAATCGGTAAAAAAATACTTGGCGAACTTGGAATGAAATATGGTCAACAGACTCTTCTTAACTATTAATTTAAAATTATAATATAAATTTTTTAAAAAAGTTATGCTCAGCTGTCCCCGTTGTCTTCATCGGAAAAGAATCCTCAGTGAAGTCGGCACTCATCATTGCATAATTAAATCAGGGAAATATTCTTTAATTAGATATAAAGCTTAAATAACCTGATATATATAGTTGAGTTATCTTGAAATGAGTTATTAAAAATTTAAAATTAAAACGTGTTAAAAATGTATGTTTTTTTAGATACTGAAACAACAGGGCTTCACCCGGGTCAGATTGCACAGCTTTCATATCTTGTAACTGACGAAGATTTGAACCTAAAAAAAGTTTTCAATCAATACTACTCAGTAGACCGCATGTCAAGAAGTGCTGCAAAAATTCACGGCTTAACTATGGAAATACTTGACGAATTATCAAATGGAATGACTTTCGAAGACACCGTTGACGAAGTTAGGGATGATCTTGAAGATTCCATAATAATCGGACACAATATCTCTTTTGATATTCGATTTTTAAAGACAGAATTTGAAAGGCTAGGTCCGGAATATGTTCCAAAAGATAAATTCTGTACAATGTTTCATTTTACTCCAATATGTAAACTTCCAGGTCAAAAAAGATATAAAAGACCAAAATTGGTTGAATTAATGGAATTTTTAGAACAATGCCCTCACGAAGGACTTGAGTTTACAAAAGAAGCGTATGGTTGTAGTGACGTTGGATTTCACGATGCAAGGTACGATACCGGGATTTTATATCTTTGCTACAAAAAAGGAGTTTTACTCGACCATATAAAAAAATAATTTAATTTGATAATTTTTTTCTTTTTCTTTTTTTAATTTTTAGAGTTCCATTCATCTTTTAAAATACTGTAGACTTCTGCATCGATAAATTTTCCATTCAAGAGTTCAGCACTTCTTTCAATTCCTTCAAATTTAAAATTTAGCTTTTTTGGAATTTTTGAACTTTTTTCATTTCCAATTGCACACTTTATCTGTATTCTGTTTAGTTCTAATGTATCTAATGCATAATCTATCATTTTTATTATTGATTTTGTCACAATTCCTTTGTTTTCAAATTCTTTTGAAATCCAGTATCCAATTTCTGTTTTTTTATTTACAAAGTCTGTGAGCTTAAATCCGATTAATCCAATTTTTTGGCCTTTATAAATGATAACAGTAACAAAATCTCGAATTTCTTCTGGAAGAAACAGTATTGATTTTATAAAATCCTCTGTATCAAATAGTTCTTTTGTCGAATCCACAAATGAAAGCCAGATTCTAAGATTTTCTCGATCTGAATCTATTAATCTAAAAATATCTTCTGCATCAAACAATTCTATTTCTTTTAAAACAATTTCTGAATCTACCTTAAGTTCTAACATATATCTTCCCCTGAGTTTCCGATAAACTACATATACTCTTAAAACATACATGAATCTATTAGTTATTCTAACATTTGGATTTTTCAAAATCTGGAAACATTTATATTTGATTGAATAATAGTTCTAAAATTATTATTTTGATTTTTAGTATTTATCGAGGGATTCTGATGAAATATATATTTGTTACAGGCGGTGTGGTGTCTTCTTTAGGAAAGGGAATAACCGCATCATCTCTTGGAAGACTTCTCAAAGCCAGGGGTTTGAACGTAAATATGATTAAAATTGACCCTTATTTGCAAATCGATGCGGGTACGATGTCTCCATTTGAACATGGTGAAGTTTTTGTAACTGATGATGGTGGAGAAACCGACCTTGACCTTGGAAATTACGAAAGATTTGTGGATATTGGATTGAAAGCTGACAACAATATTACAACAGGTAAAATATACTGGAGCGTTCTTTCAAAGGAGAGAAGGGGAGACTACCTTGGAAAAACGGTTCAAGTAATTCCGCACATTACAAACGAGATAAAAGATAGAATCAAAGCGCTTGGAAAAGACTCTGATATTACGATTATCGAAATTGGCGGAACTGTCGGAGATATTGAAAGCTTACCATTTTTAGAAGCAATTAGGCAGTTTAAAAAAGATGTTGGAAAGGAAAATGTACTATATATTCACGTTTCACTTTTACCATATATCAGAAGTGCAGGTGAATTAAAGACAAAACCAACACAGCACTCCGTAAAAGAATTAAAAGGAATCGGAATCCAGCCCGATATTTTGGTGTGTAGATCAGAAATTCCAGTAAGTGAAAAAATAAGGGAAAAACTCGCACTCTTTTGCGACGTTGAAAAAGAAGCAGTAATTGAATGTAAAGACGCAAGAACAATTTACGAAGTTCCATTAAACCTTGAAAAAGAAGGAATTGGAAAATTAGTTACTGAAAAACTTAATTTAAAAGATTCTACACCTGACTTAACCGAATGGAGAGCTATTGTTGATAGGATCATTAATCCAATGAATGAAATTACAATTGGAATTGTTGGAAAATACGTTGAATTAAAAGATTCTTACATGAGTATTATGGAAGCATTGGGACATGCTGGTGCTAAAAATGATACTAAAGTAAATATTGCTTGGATCAACTCAGAAGAACTTGAAACCAAGAATTATGTGGAAATTCTCGATAAAATGGTTGACGATGAAAAATTACATGGTATTTTAGTTCCAGGCGGTTTTGGAGATAGAGGAATTGACGGAAAAGTAAATGCCGTAAGATATGCAAGAGAGAAAAATATTCCATTTTTGGGAATTTGTCTTGGAATGCAGTGTGCGGTAATTGAATTCGCAAGAAATGTATGTGGTTTAAAAGCAAATTCAACAGAATTTGACGAAGAAACTGAAAACCCTGTAATCGATTACATTCCTGAACAGCGTGAAATTACTGAAAAAGGGGGAACCATGAGACTTGGTGCATACCCTGCAATTTTAACAGAACATTCACTTGCAAGTGAATTATACGGTTCAATAAATGTATCCGAAAGACACAGACACCGATACGAAGTAAATCCGGAATACCATGAAATCTTGAAGAAAAACGGTTTAATAATTTCAGGAATGTCGCCTGACGGAAAACTTGCAGAATTCATAGAACTTGAAAATCACAAGTACTTTATTGCAACACAAGCGCACCCTGAATTTAAATCACGACCAAACAAACCTCACCCATTATTTTATGGATTGATAAAAGCTGCGATCGAAAAATAAATAACTACTTGGAGGAAAATCAATGTTCAAGACGGAACCATTTATAGAAGAATCTATTGAAGAAATAAGAAAGCAGATTGATAATAGGAGAACAATCATTGCATTGAGCGGCGGTGTTGACAGTTCAGTTGCTGCAGTTCTTGCAGATAGAGCAATTGGGGATAAATTGCTTGCAGTTTACGTTGATACTGGATTGATGAGAAAAAACGAGTCTGAGGAAATCTGGAAAATTTTTAAAGAACAGATGGGACTCAATTTAAAAATTGTTGAAGCAAAAGACATATTTTTAAAAGAACTCGAAGGAGTAATTGATCCAGAAGAAAAAAGAAAGATAATTGGAAGACTCTTTATCGAAGTATTTGAAAAAGTTGCAGAAGAACAAGGTGAAGAAGTACTTGTTCAGGGAACAATTGCGCCAGACTGGATTGAAAGTGAAGGCCAGATTAAAACACACCACAACATTGCACTCCCTGGTGGAATGGTTTTAGATGTTGTTGAACCTTTAAGGGAACTTTATAAGGATGAAGTTAGACTTTTAGCAGAAGCTCTCGGGCTTCCAGACCAGATTGCACACAGGCAGCCTTTCCCAGGACCCGGACTTGCAGTTAGGATTTTGGGTGAAATTACAGATGAAAAATTAGCAATCTGTAAGGAAGCAAACTTCATTGTTTCAGAAGAGATCGAAAAAACTGAACTTAAAAACGAACTTTGGCAGTACTTTGCAGCAGTGCTCGATACAAAAGCAACTGGTGTTAAGGGCGACATTAGGGACTACAACTGGGTTGTTGCACTTAGATTTGTAAGCTCACTTGATGCAATGACTGCACACACCCCCGAAATTCCATTTGATCTTATAAAAAGAATCAGCAAAAGAATAACTTCAGAAATTCCAAATGTTACAAGAGTGGTTCTTGATGTAACCGATAAACCACCAGCAACAATTGAATTTGAATAATTCTTTAAAATACATCTTTTTTTAAATTCAATTCTACCTACACAATAGCTATTTATTTTCAAACTTCATTATTCATTATATCAAAAGATTTGGACTGTTTTTAACTTTTGAAAGGATGGAACATGAAGAACAATTACGGTATTCAAAAATGGCACAGCCACGGAGCAATGCTCTGTAATTCTGAAAAGTATTCGGAAGCACTCGAGTGTTATGATAAGATACTTTCATATTATCCAAACGATTTTTTAGCAGTCTTTGGGAAAGGAATGGTTTTTTTAAAACTTAGGGAATACGAAAAAGCGCTTCAATGTTTTAACAGCGTTTTAAACATGAATTCTTCATATATTCCTGCAATAAAAAATAAAAAAATGATAGAAGAAAAGTTAAAAAAGCAGGAAAGCGAAAATTATACTAAATTTTCAAAATTGGGTGTTGAATATTATAAAAATGGAAACTTTGAGAATGCTCTTAACTATTTTGAAAAAGCTTTTGAAATAAATCCATATTCGGAAACTTTAAGAAAAAATATTGAAAGAACTCACCTTAAATTAAAAGAAACACTCCCAATACGGTGGAATAATAAGGGTGTTGAATATTTCAAAGTTAAAAACTACCAAAAAGCTTATGAGTGTTTTGAAAAAGCTGTTAAATTAAATCCAAAATTTGAATCCGCTTTAAAAAATAAAGCAATGGTTCAAAAGTTAATCAAAAATTAAGTTTAATTTGTTCGTGATTTCATGATTAAAAACCTAAAAAAAGATGGAATTTTAAAAGACAGCGCATACATGATATTTTCAAACATGTATTCCAAATTTGCAGCCTATCTTTTTTATTTTTTAATACCATTTATTCTTGGAACTGAGGGTTTTGGTATAATCAAGGGACTAATGCCGATTTTAGATACGTTAGTTATTATTTTTTGTTCTGGAATTCCACCTGCGATGGCAAAATTTATTTCTGGTGGCGATTTTAACGAAAACAGTTGGATATATGATATTTTAAAAGTAATGTTTGTTTTTTCAATTTTTGGTGGAATTTTTACCATATTTTTAAAGTATTTACTTGGTGGAAACTATTCTACTTTACCAGACGTTTACTTTTATGCGGTTGCAGTTGCATTACCCTTTTCAGTTGTTATTTCTTGGAGTAGGGGAATATTACAAGGCAATTTGAAGATAAAAAATTTATCAAAAACTTGGATTTTAGAAAATACTTCAAAAGTTGTTTTTTTAATAATTTTAAGCTATTTATTTGGCGTAGTTGGCGGAATCCTATCGATTTCAGTTTCCTTTTTAATCGGAGGAATTTTTGGAATGTATTTATTATCAAAATCAAAACTCGAATATTCCTTTTCAAACATTTTAAAAAATATATTTTCACCGATAAAGAATAGTGATTCTGTTAAGAAAGTTATATATTATTCAATTCCTATCGCACTTACGACTGCATCCTATAGGCTTATAAATGATCTTGATGGTATTTTCATACTTTCGATGCGGGGGGCTTATGATAATGGTGTTTACGGATACGCATCGTTACTTTCAAGGCTCCTTTTCTTGTTCGCATCTGCAATAGCAATAGTACTGATTCCAAGAATTTCAAAATCAAAAGATATTTCATATTTCAAAAAAGCAACAATTTTAAACATTTCAATAGTTTTGCCTGCATTATTGATAATATTTTTATTTTCAAAAGAACTTCTAAACTTATTTTTTGGAATAAGTACTCCTGAAAGCATTATTTCTTTAAAGATACTTTCTGTCTCGGCAGTATTCATGAGTACATATACAATATGTGCTTCATCACTTCAGGGTATTGGATATGCAAAAATTCCAGTATATGTTTTATTTTTGGGTATTTTATTAAATGCAATATTCAATTACACATTGATTCCAAATTTGGGTATTGTTGGCGGTGCAATCGCAACTCTTTCATCGTCATTTGCTGTTTTTGTATTAATTTGGATAATTACATTCAGTAAACTTAAAAAAATTAAAAATAATAGTTAAAATTTAATAATTTTAGTTTTAAATATTATTTTGAATAAATCTTTTTATACTTAGAATAAAATAATTTTCAGAATTAAATTAAATGCGCAAGAGATGATGAAACATGGCCGAAAATTTCGTGGTTGTGGATGGAGGCGTCGTAGCTCCAAAGGGTTTTAAGGCAAACGGGCACAAGGATAGAAAATACGGTGCCGCATTAATATATTCAGAAACAGATGCAGTTGCAGCAGGGGTATTTACAACAAATAAAGTTTTTGCACATCCTGTTGCTCTTTCAAAGGACGTTTTAGTAAATAATTCAGTATTTCGGGCAATCGTTGCGAACAGTGGAAATGCAAACTGCTTTACAAAAGGCGGAATGGACGATGCAAAATTACTCGTAAAAAAAGCTGCTGAATTATTAAATATTCCTGAAAATCAGGTACTTTCAGCATCAACTGGAGTAATTGGTAGACGAATGCCAATGGATATTATAACAACTGAAGTCGAAAGGGCATTTGAAAATATGTCCTCAGAAAACAGCAACAAAAATGCATCAGCTGCAATAATGACTACCGATGCTTTCCCAAAAACCATTGCTGTAGAATTTGAAGTAAATGGTAAATCCGTTAGAATCGGCGGAATTGCAAAAGGTGCGGGAATGATTGCACCAAACATGCTTCATGCGACAATGCTTGGATTCATTACAACGGATATTGAAATATCAAAAGAAGATTTAACAAATTCCCTTCAAAAAGCAACTGATGAAAGCTTTAACAATGCGGTTGTCGATGGAGACATGAGTACAAACGATACTGTATATGTTTTGGCGAATGCTCAGAGCGGTGTAAAATATATTGATTGTAAAGATAAATTTGACAGTGCTTTAGCTTATGTTTCAAAAGAACTTGCAAAAATGATTGTTTCAGACGGAGAAGGTGCTAAAAAATTAATCGAAGCAACAGTCTATGGTGCAGAAACGAAAGAAGATGCGAAAAAAGCTTCAATGTCAATTATAAGGTCACTTCTTTTAAAAACTGCTGTGTTTGGTGCTGATCCAAACTGGGGTAGAATTGCAGCGGCAGTCGGATACAGCGGTGCTGAAATGGACATGTCAAATTTTGATATTATAATAAGCGATATTTCTTTAGAAAAACAGGCAATTTTGGTTAAATCTGGGGAACAGATTGCGGACTGCGGAACTCCTGAATTAAAGCTTGCAGAAGAAATCATGAAGGAAGATAAAATCAAAATAATCGTTGATTTAAAAATGGGAAGCTTTGAAAATACGGCATTTGGATGCGATTTAGGATATGACTACGTTAGAATAAATTCAGAATACACAACATAATTTTTTAAATTTTTTAAAATAAAATTACTATTTTTTTAACAAATTTACAATTTCAAAATCGCATTTTTTGAATAGCTATCCATTAAGTTTTTTAATATGTTTTTACTACTGTATTTCTGGTGTAAACATGATGATTATTGGACTTTTTGGAAAAACGGGTTGTGGAAAAACCGAAATTTTAAACGAATTAAAGAAAAAATACTCAGTCGTGGATATCGAAGGCTGTGCAAACAATAAAGGGAGTATTTTAGGGGATTTGTACGATTTATCCTCAAGTACTCAAGAACAGTTTGATTTGTGTATTGAAAAACAGAAAAAAATTGCAGAAGATGCTGGATACTGCATAGTTGAATTTGAAGGGCGGAGAATTGGTGGGCGAGATAAGGTAACAATTCCTGAACCGTTTTCTGATTTAAAATGTTACAATTATAATATTGTCGTAAACTGCCCGTATGAATGCCAGATTAAGAGGCTTTTAAACTGGTATCTTCCAAAAAACGAGATTGAAAAAGAAATTTTAATCGATAAATTTATTGATTTGAAATCCGCACTTTCAAAACCTGAAAAAATCGAATTAATGGACGAAATAGTTGATTTACTAAAAAAAGATGAATATTACAATGCTGCAACTTTAATTGAAGAAGGATTATACAGTGAACACTATTTACGGCATATTATGAAAGTGAAACATGATTTAGAAATAAATAACGAAGATATTTTAAAATCAGCTGAAGAAATATCTAAATATATTGACGAAATTTTGAAAAAACACGGAATTAAAATTTAAAGTGAAAATATGGATGAAAACATTCTTTCAAGGCTACTTACATTTAAAAACGATGTTATTTTAGTAATCAGATTAAAAACTGGTGAAAAGGTAATTTTAAAGGATGGAAAAATTGCCGCAGGAAAATTAACTGGACAGATTGCATCGTTTATTTCTGAAAATTCTAAAAGCATTTCAAAACCAACTGTTTTAGAGTTTTCTGGCGAAATGTTTTATTTTGAACCAGTAAATATCAAAAAATACCTCGAATCAATCGGAAGCGAGCTTTCGGATGAGGTTATCACAGTTGACCAGTTTTTTAAATCAGATTTTGAAAATGTAGTAATAATTGATGCAAGGTCCCCAAGGGAATTTTCTGAAAAAACCATACCCGATGCAGTAAATATCCCTCTTTTTTTAACTGAAGAATATGAAACTATTGGAAAACTCTATAAAAGCGAAGGAAAAGAAGTTGCAATTGCTAAAGCAGGGGTTATCATTCAGGATGGAATAAAAAGAATAGTTTCAGAATCTTTAAAGTTGGATCCAAATAAAAATTTAATAGTCTTTTGTGCAAGGGGCGGCATGAGAAGCCAGTCGATTGCAACGATATTAAAACTGTTAGGGTTTAAAGTAAAACGACTTGTAGGCGGATTTAAAAGCTACAATCTATCAAAAACCTAAAAAAATAAAATAAAAAAAATAGATCAATTTTATTCTTCTTCTAAAAGGTCCATTAAACCTTGTTCATCAAGAATATCTAAAAGTCTACCTTTTAAGTCAACGATTCCTTCTTTTTTAAGTGAAGATACTTTCATTACTTCGTATTCTCCAAGGTCTTCTTCAAGTGCATCTAAACCTTCTATTTCATCAACATCCATTTTGGTTAGCGCAACTAAAATTGGAGCGTTAAATGTTTTTCTAACTTCCTCAAGTAAATTGAACTGTTCTTCTATCGTAAATCCGCAGAATTCAGTTGGGTCAATTACGAATAAAATCATATCTGAAAGATAGTTTATTGCAACTACCGCGTGAAGTTCGATATCGTTTCTTTCATAAATAGGCCTATCTAAAACTCCAGGAGTATCGATTATCTGAATTCCTTCTTCAGTATATCCGATATTCAATCCTTTCGTTGTAAATGGGTAAGAATTTACTTCTGGTTCTGCATCTGTAAGTGTTCTAAGGAGTGTTGATTTCCCAACATTTGGGTATCCTGCAATAACAACTGAAGGTAAGTTTTTCACAGTTGGAATATTTTTAAGCTTGTTTCTTGCAACACCTAAAAACGCCATGTTTGGGTAAATCTGTTTTAAAACTGATGAAACCCTTCCGATAAACTCTTTTCTAACGATTGATGTAGCTTGCGGGCTTGGTGCTTTCTTAACTTTTCTTGAATACTGGGTTCCTAATTTTTTCACGATTTCAGATGCCCACTGCACTGCTGCAAGCGATTTTTTAAATTCGTCGCTTCCAACCATGATTTCAAGAATTTCCCTATAAAATGGGTCTAAATTATCTATTGAAGGAGTTTTTTCTACAATTTTCAAAAGATTGTCTGAAATAACTGATGCAGTAGTTCTAATTTTGTTATCTTCGATTATTCTTGATTTTGGGACACTTAATCCTCTTGTAGTTGTTCTAAGTTCTCCTGCAATCTTTTCAGATCGGTTATATGCCTTGTCTAACAATTCATCAGGATATAAAATGGTAGGCATTGCTTTAAATGGATTCGCGTCTCTCGATTTCCTCATAGTCTCATCTCACATTTTAAAATATGAATAAAAATTCAAAATAGTAGGAAAGTATATTTTAGTTTACTGTTCTTTTATTTTAACAGTTCCCGTGTTTCCATCAACTACTACTATATCGCCATCTTTAATTTCATCTATATTAACTTTATCCACGAGCGGGATTTTTCCAAGAATTGCACCAGTTGCGACAATTGGTTCGGACTCAAAATTTACCATTCCTTTTAAAAGCCCTCTTTTAGCAAGCCCGTAGATTACGTAAGAACCAACAGTACTTCCTTTCCCAGTTGGAAATACAAATATTTTGTTTGCGATACTTTTTCCAAAAAGTTCATTTTCCTTATCAGTTACAATTCCTTCCTCATTTACGCCACCAAGAAATGAAATGGACGATTTTGAAACAATTGCTTCCCCTTCAACGACGCCTTTTGAAATAATTCTTCCAGTTAGCTCTTTCAAAGTTTCACCATTTACTTATTACTTAAATTTCCAACCGATTCAGTTAATTTGTTTACTGCATTGTTATATATCCCTATAGTACCATTTGTAGTTTCGTTTATTTGAATTGCGGATTCTACAGTGCTTTTTACATAAAGATACGCTGCAAATACTGCAACCATTGCAACGGCGATTACAATAACACCTGCTTCAAGAGATATCTGGCCCCTATTTTTAAATGCTAAAGATTTTAAACTCATTTTTTCCCAAATAAATTTTAAATTAGCATAAGCTTATATAAACCATTATAATTCTAGATATAAATATTATTGGTAAGAGGAAGACCATGGAATTTAAAAGTGAAATCAGCAAGTACACAATAATAAATCTCGATAAATTAAAAACAAATAAAACAAAATGTCCAAAATGCGGAAAAGAATTTAATTCTGTGGGAAAGAAAATAATCTGCCCTGAATGCAAATATATATTTAAAGTAGCTGATTAAATAATAATCCTCCTAAATTTAGGTTCGGATTATCATTATATTTCTAAAATCTTAACATTTTCGGATAATTTAGATATTCCAACACCATTATTTATTATTTTTCCAACTTCAAAGGCGTAAACGTTATTTTCTTCAAATTTCTGAATTAATTTATATTTATATTCTGGTTTTGTGGAAATTAAAAGACCGCCGGCAGTTTCAGCACCCTTTCCACAGCAAAGACCATGTCCAAACAGTGAAGCAAGTTCTGGAGTTCCCTTAATTACTGGAAGGCAGGATATTTCAATTTCTACATTGCTTTGTTCAGCCATTTCCTGACTGTGACCTAAAATACCAAATCCTGTAACATCAGTCATTGCATTTGCAATTTTTTCGCCCAACTCATTTTCAAGTTCTCTTAAATGTAAAAGAGCTATTCTATTAGACGTTGTCATCAGTTCAATGGTTTTTTCAAAGATGTATTTTTGTTCTTCTTTTGGGATATCGATTAAATCTTCAAATTCTTCAGTAACTCTAGATAGTGCCATTGCACTCTGGTTTCCAAGCGGTTTTGTAAGAATTAATACATCGCCCTTTTTACATCCTGCTTTTGTAAGGATATCTTCTTCTTTTCCTACACCAGTAATTGCGCCACCAATCAAAGGCCAGGGGTTTAAAATGGTATGTCCACCAATAATTGTGGTATCGTTTTCTCGGCAGAAGTCCTGAAAACCCTGAAGCATTTTTTTCGCAACGCTTACAGGAAGTTCTGGAGGAATTCCAAGAAATACAAGTCCGCCAATAACTTCGGAAATTCCCATTGCATATACATCACTGGTAGAATTACATGCAGCAATTCGTCCTTGAAGGTAAGGGTCATCTACAATTGGTGTGAAAACGTCAATTGTTTTTACAATTGCCATTCCATTTTTTATAACTACTGCGGCATCGTCTCCGAGGCCAACTTTCGTATTTTTTAAATCATCTTCAGAAATTATGCCTTTTACTAAATTTTCAAGTTCGGTGTCTGGAAGTTTACAAGCTCATCCGTGTAATGTAACCATTTGAGTTAATTTTATTTCCTCTTCGATTTTACCACCTTTGAGGTATATTTTTAAACATTTCATATATCATGTATTTTCAACTATTCATGCTTTTTCTTATTTCTTGGCATGCATATCAATTCTCTTAATTCAATATCAAAAAATGTATTCATATTTGACGGCAAAATAACGACTGCAGAATCAGCACCTCTGCTACTTCCACCTATTGCAATAATTTCTTTTTTCGTTGAAACAAGCCCTGCATCAGCAGCCATCACTGTTACCTCATAGCATACTTTAACGCCCTGTCCGAGTGTTTTTAATGTCTGTGCAATAACTTCTACTGGCCCATATCCACCAAGTCTTTTTGAAATTCCTCGTTCAACACCGCTTAAAGCGTGAGTTCCGCTAAATACTTTTGCACCCCGTTTTTCGAGGTCTTTTTTAATATTTTCAGGCATTGCTACAATATCGGGCCCAGAAAAGCCCCGATGATAGGTTACAACAACCACATTTACATTTAAATTTTCTTTTTCTAAACTATCAAGTAACATTTTTGCAGTTTCACCATATGAAGAAGCTACAACAATGTCAAAAATTCCTAATTTAGCCCGTTCTACTGCATATTTTAAGGTATTTTCTGTATTTTCAACCCCTGCATACTCAAAATACTCAGTCATTTGTCTCACCTATTTTCCTTTTAATGAATATTCCATTAAATCTTCTGCAATCAGTATGTGTAAATCCGGATGTTCTGCTTTAAATTCAACAATGTCTTTTTCATAAGCAGATATTTCGTCATATCTTGCCGATATATGTGTTAATATTACAGTATTCACGCCAGAAAGTTTTGCAATGTTTAATGCGTCACTAACGGTCGAATGTAATGTTTCTTTTGCATTTTTATCCATTGATTTATCAAAAGTTGCTTCATGAATTAACGTCGTGCATTTTAATTCTTTTAAAAATTCAGCAAATTCATTCAAGGGAATAGTATCCCCACTGTATCCTACGCAAATCCCTTTTTTTGGGGGAACTGTAACGTCATCTGGAGTTATTATTTTTCCGTTGAGTTCAATATTAAAACCATCTTTTAACCTTTTTAAATCAGGCCCGATCTCAATTCCCAATTTATTTACTTTTTCCAAATCCATTCTAGGTTTTTTAACCTGTTTGAATACATATGCAAGTGCAGGAACGGAGTGAACTACTGGAAAACTGAATACTTCGTAATTATCACTTGAAATTATCTTTTCAGGGGACTTTGCAGATATTTCATAGACATTTATTGGGTAATCGATTGAATGGTAGCCCACATTTAATATATTTTCAATCATTTTTGCAGTTTCTTTTGGCCCGTATATGTTCAATGGCTTTGTTCTGCCCTGAAATGCAATTGATTGCATAAGTCCGGGGATTCCTAAGATATGGTCGCCGTGCAAGTGTGAAATAAAGATATTATTAATTTTCATCGGAGATACATCTGTAAAAATAATCTGTCTTTGTGTATTTTCACCACAATCAAACAAGAATATCTCTCCATCAAATTTTAAGGAAATTGATGGATGGGCCCTATATTTGGTGGGTATTGCCGCTCCGGTTCCAAGAAAAGTTAGTTTCATATTTTCACATATATTTTATTAATTACTTTAAATTAAATTGTTTATCAGTTCATCGGCATCTTTTTCATCTATTTCATCTACCCATTTGCAAACATCCCGACTCCATTCACTCATGGTTTTTTTAATCCGTTCTTTGACGTCTGCAAAAGGAACGGCTTCGTATTTATAGTAATAGCCACCTTCTTTGATATTAATCTGTTTTCTAATGATGATACCTGCATTCATCAAACTCTGTGCAGACCTTTGAATCGTGCTTCTTTCCCTATTCAGTGATTCTGCAATTTCATTTATTTTTGCAGGCTTACACTTTAAAATTTCAAAATAGACTGCAACGTCAAATGCTTTCAGTCCAAACACACAACACATTATTGTTTCAAGAGTAAATGTGCTGCAAGGCATATTAAGTACCAATTTGCTCATTACACCACCAAAGAATATAATCTATGAGTTTCATTATATAATGTGAATTCAAAAATAGATTCATTGAATTTGAAATACATGACATTTTACGCTAGTTCATAATTAAGGCGGATGTGTCACAATTACACATTTCTTTATTTTAATTAATATATTAATCTATCGAAAAAAAGTGAGTGGAGTGTTATGAAAGTAAAAGAATTGATGAATCCGACGATTTTTACCATTGATGGGGAAAAAAGCTTATTTGAAGCATTTAAATTAATGAACAATAAGGGCGTTAAACGGGTTTTTGTAAGAATTGATGAAAATATCGATGGAGTAATAACCTACAGGGATTTGGCACATATATTCTTTGAAAAAGGAGTTTTTGAATTAATGGACGTTACATTGAAAGACGTTTCGACAAAAGAAATATTAACAATAGACGAAAATGCAGATGTAAAACATGCTGCACAGATAATGCTCCATGCGGATGTTTCCGGACTTTTGGTAATCGATGAGAAAACAGATGCAGTTGGAGTTATTTCTCAGACAGATATATTGCGTTCACTAGTTAAAGGATAAAAATAAAGGTGTATTATGGATATTTACCAATTTGCAGAATATATTGTACTTAACTACGGATATTTTGGAATATTTTTAATTGCATTTACTGAAGCGGTAATTCAACCCGTAATTCCAGACATATTTATTATCGGCGCTGCAGCTTTCGGATTAGATTCTGTAACATGCGCCTTTGTAGCTTCTTTTGGGTCACTTACCGGGGGATACACAGGTTATTTTCTTGGAAAAAAACTTGGAACAAATGCATTTCTAAAAATTTTCAAAGAAAAAAATTTTATCAAAGGAAAAGCGTTTTTCGAAAAATTTGGAGTTTGGGGCGTTGCGATTGCAGGTTTTACCCCAATTCCATACAAGGTGTTTGCATGGCTTGCAGGCATATTTAAAATGAATCTTCTGTCATTTGGTGCAGGAACACTTCTTGGAAGAATTCCAAGGTTTTTGCTTGTCGCATACTTTGGTTACAGTTTAGGAATGTTATTTGGCTTGCATACACCTTAATTGACTTAAAAAATAATTTTAAAATTGATTACATTCCTAATATTTCCCTATCTTCCGTATTTTCAAGCGTTACCGAAATACTCAAGAAATCTTCGGCCCATTTTGAACTTTGGGTAAATGAGTAAATTATGTCGTTTTTTACCCAATACATTGTAAATATTGCCAGTTTTCCGATATGCTTTTCAAAAGACCTTATTTTATTGTTAAATTCAACAATTTTTTCATCAGAATCTGTTGTCGGGATTATGTTTGATTTTATATGTGCGTCTTTAAAAATTTCTTCCCTAACAAATATTATGGATGCTTTTTCAAAAATTGCGATTTTCAAAAAATCTTTCCAATTATCCCCTTCCCAAGCAATATTTGGGAAATCTTCAGGAATATCCTGAGTAGGATAAATTTGGAGTTCATTTTCGATTAAATACTTTTTTATGTCCCTGGTTTCTGCTAAATCCATAAAATCCCCCAGATTAGTTAAAATAAATTATAAATATGTTATAATTTCATTTTTTTCAAAACTTCAGCTACTCTTTTTCCAGTATTTCTTGAAGTTTCGATTCCAGGATTATCTTCTTTTGTATCTTCTGGTGATTTTCCTTGCCCCGTTCCACCGTAGTGTGCAGTAGGTTCGCTATCTCCAACTACAATCATTGACTGTATCAAGAAAAAGTCGTGAATCTGCCTTATTGTAGTTTCCTGACCGCCGTTTCTTGAAGCACCGACTGAAATTGCTGCACCAACTTTATATTTTAATTTAAAACCTGCCCTTAGCGGTCTTGATCTATCAATTAACATTTTTGTCTGTGCAGAAACTCCTCCAAAGTAAACAGGAGATCCAACTATTATTCCATCCGCTTCTTCAATTTTTTCCAAAATTTCTTCCATATCATCTACAATAATACATCCTTCTTCTTTTTTGCACATATCACATGCAATACACGGGTTTAACTCAAGACCTGAGAGTGAAATAAATTCTGTTTCAAAACCTTCCTTTTCGGCAGCTTTTAGTGCTTCTTTTACTAGATTGCTTGTATTTCCGTTTTTTCTTGGTGAACCGCTTATTCCAAGTATCTTCAAAAAAATCGCCTCTTCAAAAAAATCTTGTTAAAAATCAAAGAAGTTTAATGTAAAAATAGAATAAATGCTTATCGGTTATCTTTTGGATTTAAGTTCTAAAAGGGAAATTCCACCGACACCGACATTTTCATCAGTATTTTCTTTTATAAATACGATAAATTTTTCTTCTGGAAGTCCAATTATCTCGCTTGCAGATTTCGTAAATTCCTTAATTAATTTTTCTTTCTGTTCTTTACTCACAGATCCAGCTTCTATTGTAATTACAGGCATTTTTTTCACCAGATTTCATTCTTAAATATTAATAATTAAAGATCATATACAGATCTTGCTTTCAAAATTACAACTGAAGGATCCATTAATCCGGTTTCGACCACATTTGAACAGGATGCATAGCCTAAAAGTTCTACTTGAACTTTGCCAACTACGGATTCTGTTTCGTCACAGCTTTTTGAATATCCGCTTTGGTTATTAATTGATATCTTCTTTATTTGAACGATTAACCCCTCAGTTCCAGAAATTACGTCTTCTTTTGAAACATTTGTAACAAATAAAAAATCTCCAACCTTTGAAGATTCTAATACCAATAAATTACAAATATTCTTCAAATTTAATGTTTTTATGTGGTTTTTTACAATTTCAGAAATTGCATAAGGTCCCACTCCCGTCAAAGCTAGTGCTTTCATGATATCACTTTTTTAATTTTACATATACATTGGATTTTCAGTTTTTGGCTTTGACATTAATTTTGCATGTTCTTTTGCGAGGCTTTTCATTTTTTCCTCTATATTTTCAGCTTCTTTTATCAGTTCTTCAGTGTCAGCATCTAAATTGTATTTTTTATTTAAGTTTTCAATTATTTTAGACGCTCCTCGTGGGTCAGGCCTTAACCCAACCGTTTCAGTAATTAAACATGCAGCCCGAATATCCTCTTCATTGCAGCAGTTCATAAGCGCTCCCGGAATTCCCCCAACCATTCCAAGCTGTAATGCAGGGGTATCTTCATCCACAATTGAATTTAAAACGTCTTCAGACGATGAAACCCAGAATGATTTTTCGGGATTCATCGATGCAAATCCTTCCAGTGTTACAACCATTTTTGGATTTATTTTCTTTAAATGTTCAGAAATCATGGTTGACATGGAATATACTAATTCAGGAGGGATCATTACGTCTGAAAAAAATACTATCAAATCATCGCGAGCGTATACTCTAACAGGAGGATATGCAATTCCTTCTTCGACAATCATTATTTCTGGAAGCTTTGGGTCTTCAATATAGCCAATATATTCCAGTTTTAAGTTTTTTAAAATATGGTACGAAGCAATGCTTCCAACAAGGCCGATACCTGGAAAACCAGTAATTACGAGAGGTTCTTTATACATTATTTCTTTTTTAGAAACATATTCCATAATTATCCCCCGAATTGATAATGACACATTTAAATATGTTTTTGGAGTTATATAAATCATACTAATCATGTTTGCGTGAAAAAATGGATGCACTAATTATGGCGGGCGGAAAAGGAACGCGGTTGGAAGAAAATGTGGAAAAACCGATTCTAAACATTTGTGGAAAACCTATGATCGATTATGTTATTGACTCACTTTTAAAATCAGAAATCAAAAAAATATATGTTGCAGTATCAAATCATACTCCAAAAACAAAAGAATATTTAGAAAAAAAATATTGTGCAAACCAAAATTATAATCAAAAGGTAAATATAATTTGTACATCTGGAACAGATTATGTGGATGACCTAAATGAATGTATAGAATTTTTTAAAGAACCATTTTTAATTTTATCGAGTGATATCCCCACAATTAAGACGAAAGTTATTAATAGTATAATAAATGAGTATCTAATTGTTAACAATTCTTGTAATCGCATAGAGTCCTTTTGTGTAGTCACAAAACATGAGGACTATGTTGGAACGCCCTCATTTGATATGGGTGGATACATACCGTTAGGTATCAATATATTAACTCCAAAATATGGGGAACAGATCGAAACTCTCCATGTTGTTAAAGATATTATTGTAAATGTCAATACCCTTTCCGATAAAAAACTGGTCGAAACCCTAATTAATAAGGTGGTTGAATGAAATTATCCTTCAAATCATTAAATGGTAGATCTATTGTAGGCAGCTTAGGTAGTATCATCGGTACTGTTGATGATATCGTAATTGATGAAAAAACAGGCAGAATAATTTCATTAAATATTGAACCTTCAGAACAAAGTCCAATTTCCCCCTCATCAGAAAACTATTCTTTTGTTCCATACAGAACAGTAACTGCAATCAGGGACGTTGTTGTTATTGATGAAACAAAGATAAATGCTAAAGCTTAATTACTTCTTTTACTATTTTTTAATAATTACCCATTTTGTATGGTGGTTTTAATGAAATTTACAAAAATGCATGGTTTAGGCAACGATTATATCTACGTAGATGCTACCTCACAAAAAATTGAAAATCCAAACGAAATTTCAAGATTTGTGAGTGACAGGCACTTTGGAATCGGGTCAGATGGTCTTGTATTAATTCTTCCTTCAGAAATAGCTGACTTTAAAATGAGAATGTTTAATTCAGATGGTTCAGAAGCTGAAATGTGTGGTAATGCAATTCGTTGCGTTGGAAAGTTCGTTTATGATAAAAAAATGACCGATAAATCAACAATTACGATTGAAACACTTGCAGGAATAAAGGTTCTTGAAATGACTGTCGAAAATGACAAGGTAGTTTTGGTAAAAGTCGATATGGGAGAACCAATCTTAAAAGCAGAAACAATTCCTGTTTTAAGTGAAAAACACCCTGTAATCGATGAAGAAATAACTGCAAAAGATTACTGCTACAATTTCACCTGCGTTTCAATGGGGAACCCGCATGCAATAACATATATTGAAAATGTAAGCGAATTCCCTCTTGAAAAAATCGGCCCATTATTTGAATTTCACGAAAAATTCCCAAGAAAAACAAATGTCGAGTTCGTTGAATTAATCGATGATTCTACTATTAAAATGAGAGTTTGGGAAAGAGGTGCTGGGGAAACGCTTGCTTGCGGAACTGGAGCTTGCGCAGTTTTAGTTGCTTCCGTTTTAAAAGGATATGTTGGTAGAAAAGCAACAGTCAAACTTCTCGGTGGAGATTTAACAATTGAATGGAATGAGAGTGACAATCACATCTACATGACCGGTCCAGCAACAACCGTCTTTGAAGGAGAAATTGATATTTAATTAAAAGTAAATAAAAAAAAACTTAAAATTTTATTTTTTCAAGTAAATATTCTTCGAAAAATTTATTTATTTCTTTTTTAGAGTACCCGTGTTTTTTTGCAACGGCATAGACCATTTTTTCGCTTCCACTACCGTATTGCGCGGCTTTTTTTGGCCGTTCTGCAATATAATCTGGAACATATTTTGAAGCGATATCTCGCAATATCTTTTTTCTTGGTTCTTCAATTTTGTATCCAACTGGAATTGATAAGCCAACATCGATTACAAACTTGTCTAAGAAAGGAACTCTTAATTCAACACCATTTGCCATTGTACAGTGGTCATCCCTTTCAAGATTGATTTTATGAATATCAAAGACATCTGAAATTATTGATTCTTTAAGGCCATCTTCTCCTTTTTCATTTAATATCCTTTGATATCTATTGTATCCTGCAAATAATTCATCTGCACCTTGGCCGGAAAGTACTACTTTTATCCCGTCTTCTCTTGCCATTTCTGATGCTGCAAATATTGGAATTCCAACGCTCAACTTCATTACATCGAGTTCATCTATTGCTCTTGCGACGTTTACCACATAATCTTCAAATTCATCTTCTGAAATTATTTTTTTTCTAAAGTTAAGCCCCATATCTTTTGCAGCCCGTTCTGCATATACCAAATCTTCAGAATTTTCGGAACCTACTGAATAAAGTATAACTTCGCATGATTCGGATGCAAGTTTTGAGATAAGGGTGCTGTCAACGCCACCCGAGTATATAATTCCAACTTTTTCAAGCCCTTTTACTCGTTTTAAAACTGAATCTAAAATTGTAGTTTCAAGTTCATTTTTGCACAATTCATAATTCTCTTCTTCGAAATAATTTGAATTTATTTTTTCCAATTCTTCTTCAATGTACCAGGAATTTTCATCCAGTTCATAAGTAAGCCTTGAATTTGGATCAAGTCGGCATATATCATAATTAAAAGCATTTTTGTAGTCCATACCATTGATTTCCATTAATAAATAGTAAAGAGCCTTTTTTTCAGATGCGAATGCAAAATATTCATCCGTGTCTATGAAATAGAGTGGTTTTACACCAATTAAATCCCTTCTTAGTTCAATGATATTTTTTTCCTTATCGTAAATTGCGTAAGCGTAATCTCCATCTAAAACATCGATAAGTTCATCTTCGTAAGCGTGAATAATTGCTTCAGAATCTGTATCTGTTTTAAATTCATGTTCTACAGAGAGTTCATCCCTTAATTCAATGTGGTTATAAATTTCACCATTACAGATGATCCATATAGATTCATCGTCATTTGGTATTGGTTGAACTGCGGTACCAACGATAGCAAGCCTGTTGTGGCCCATTGCCATTCGCGAAATTGTTTCGGTGTTTTCAACAACATCGTCAAAATTTTCAAAATAGAGAACTTCATCATCAAACATCATTCCAGAATAATCCGGACCCCGATGCTTTAGTATTTTCATCATGTTTATAACATGTTTTTGGATATTATCCAGCAGACTACGGCTCCCCGAGCCCTCTTCATCCTTTGCAACTATTCCACTTATTGAACACATATTTTACTCACATTTATTATTCTTTAAAAAAAGTAATTTTTAATTATATCAGTATTTCTTAATATATATAGTTTAAATAAATAAGTCGTTTAGTTATAAAATAGCGCCGCTTGCATCTCTTTTGTATTTCCCAAATTCACTTACAAATTTAAGTTTATCGTTCCAGAATACTGGCCCATCTTTACAAACGCATAGTCCTTCATCGTCAACAGCACACTGGCCACATATTCCAATTCCACATTTCATATATCTTTCAAGTGAAACTTGAATGGGCATATCGTTGTTTTCTGCAATTTCTACAACTTTTTTCATCATTATTTCAGGGCCGCATGTAATTACCATGTCAAATTTTTCTTTTGAAAGTAATTCTAACATTTTTTCAGTAGTAAATCCACCAAATCCATAGCTACAGTCATCAGTACATGCAAAAATCCTTCCACATTTTTCAAATCTATCTAAAAATAAAAGTTCGTCTTTAGTTCTTCCGCCAATAATCGAAGTAACTTCAACATTCATTTTAGAAAACTCTTCGACTGCGGAAATAATCGGAGCACTTCCAATTCCACCTGCAACTGCAAGAATTTTATTTCCAATACATTCAAAATTATTTCCATAAGGGCCCCTTATTCCCAAAAGGTCTCCTTTTTTTAAGGAATGAATTTTTTCAGTAAATCTGCCAACTTTTGCAACACTAATGGAATTTTTACTCGAAAACCCAAAAGGTTTTTCATCAATTCCGGGAATCCACACCATTGCAAATTGCCCGGGTTTAAAATCAAACTCTTTATCGAGTAAAAAAGTTTTCACTGTTGGACTTTCATCCAATATATCAATTATTTTACACATAACTGGTTTTTCCATGATAATCACTAAAAAAGTTAAATTAAAAATTTAAGTTCCTTCTTTCCAGTCGCTTAAGTACTTTCTCTGTTCAGGTGAGAGTTCATCGATATCTGCGCCCATTGAATGTAATTTTAAAAGTGCAATTTTTAAATCCTGTTCGTATGGGATTTCGTATACTTCGTTTTCAAGTTTTCCATTGTTATCCTTGATGAATTTCGCACTTAAAGCCTGGTTTGCAAAACTCATATCCATTACTTCGCAAGGGTGTCCGTCAGCACATGCAAGGTTTACGAGTCTTCCCTCTCCGAGCACGAATATTTTTTTGTTTCCAAGGTCGTATTCTTCAATATTAAATCTAACTTCCCTTACAGATTTTGAGAGTTCTTTTAGATCATTTTTATTAATTTCATTGTCGAAGTGTCCTGCATTTGATAAAACAGCACCATCTTTCATTAATAAAAAGTGTTCCATTCTTAAAATGTCTTTACAGCCCGTCGTAGTTACAAAAATGTCCCCAACTTTTGCAGCTTCTTCCATTTTTAATACCGTAAATCCATCCATTTTAGCTTCTAATGCTCGAATTGGATTTACTTCTGTAATGATTACGTTTGCACCGTGGCCTGCAGCTCTTGAAGCTACACCTCTTCCACACCAACCGTATCCGCCGACTACAACGTTTTTTCCAGCAATAAGTAAATTTGTAGTTCTGATAATTCCATCCATTGCACTTTGGCCCGTTCCATACCTGTTGTCAAACATGTGTTTTGTGTAAGCATCGTTTACATTTACAACAGGGAATTTTAATGCACCTTCTTCGGCCATTGCTTTTAATCTAATAATTCCAGTTGTAGTTTCTTCACAACCGCCCATTATTTTTCCGATTAATTCAGTTCTTTGGGTATGAATTAAGAATATTAAATCTGCACCATCATCAATTATGATATCGGGATTTGAATCGAGAACCAAATTTAAATTTTCATAGTATTCCTCGTTGGTTTCTCCACGCCATGCGTAAACTTCCATTCCTTTTTCAACGCATGCTGCTGCAACGTCGTCCTGTGTTGAAAGTGGATTACAGCCAGTAATTACAATTTTTGCGCCGCCTTCCATGAGTGTTTCTGCTAAAATCGCAGTTTTAGCTTCTAAATGAAGTGCCATTCCAATTGTAATTCCGTTAAAAGGCTTATCTTTTTTAAAATCTTCCCTTATACGACAAAGAACAGGCATGTGTTTTTTAGCCCATTCCATTTTTAGGTGTCCGCTTGGAGCAAGACCCATGTCCTTAACTTTACTCACTGTTTCACCATAGATATAAAAAATCTTTAACAAATTCTTTAGCAAATCATATTCGGTTTCATACAATATAAATTTTAGTAAGAAATCTATTCCTTACATTCCTTTTTATATAATTTTATCAGATTTCTATTTGATTTTGTTACAATATTTCAAGGGAAAAACATGAAACTAAAAAAGAAATTTTTGGAAAAGTCAAAAAAAATTGCTGAAGAAAGAATTGATATACTGATGAATTTGGCTGAAAAAGAATCAAAAGACGGAAAAACTGATCGTTCAAAAAATTATGTTGTTTTGGGTAAAAAAATAGCAATGCGAATGAGAATGCCCTATCCAAAAGAATGGAAAAGAAGAATTTGCAAAAATTGTGGTTCTTTTTTAATTTATGGTAAAAATTCAAGGGTTAGAACGAAGGCAAAAAATTACCCTCATGTTGTAATTACATGTCTTGAATGCAATTCCATTACAAGAATACCCATTAAAACAGAAAAAAAATGAAAAATTATTAACTTTTTAATGGTTGTTTAAATATACACATAATTACCTACACAAAAACAATATAGTATATAATCGGCAAAAAATCTTTCAAGTTATATGGAGCCGATATCATGGAAGTTTTTGATAGTAGTATTGAGCGATTCGAAAAATTAAAAGAAAACCATCAAACCCAAAATGATACTGAAAATATCATTGAAGATTTAAAAAATTCATCTGAAAATGAAGAATTCGAAACTGTTGAAGCTGATTTTCAGGAATCTGAAAACATATGTATTGAGAATGATGACTTTGAATCCCTTGCCTATAATTTAAAAAATTCTATGGACAATATTTTTACTAAAATCAAACTTGCAATGGATAAACCAGCAATTCAGATTAAAAAAATTGAAACTGGCTCTGAAGGAAACAATAATTTACTCGAATCAATAAATAATAAACTGGATATATTAATAGCTTCAAATAATGAACAAACATCTAAATTAGATGTAATAACTTCAGAAATCGATAATGTATTATCAACTATCGACAACAATTCTGAAAAAATAATCGATGCACTAGATGCCCAAAATGTCAAAATTTCAGGACTTTTGAACCTTCTTCAGGAAATTTACGAAGGCGTACAAGATATAAAATATCTCTTAAAAGAATTCACGCCTGAAAATATAGACCGGGCTTCTGGTGTTGTAGATAATTTAAAATGTAAAATTGACAATTATATGGACAACATTAATGAAAAAGCGGAAGTTTAGGTGGAAGTATGGTTAAAGTAGCAGTTACGGGAGCACTCGGTAGAATGGGAAGTGGAATTATAAAAACAATTACTGAAACTGATGGATTAGATGTAGTTGCAGCAATTGATATTCCAAACCACCCTAAAAAAGGCCAAGATATTGGGGAATTAACGGGCCTTGGAAAAATTGGTGTATCATTGAGCACTTCAGACGAACTTGAAGCTATTTTAAAAGAATCTGGTGCAGAAGTATTGGTTGATTTTACAGCAGCTGCCCCATGCGTTAATACTGCAAAAACAGCAGCTAAACTTGGAGTAAATTTGGTTATCGGAACTACCGGATTTACACCCGAACAAAGAGCTGAAATGGAAAATGCAATTTCTGAGAACAAAGTTGCAGCAACCATCTCACAAAACTATGCAGTTGGAGTAAACATATTCTTTAAAACACTTGAACTTCTCGCGCAAAAACTTGGAGATTACGATATCGAAATTCTTGAAATGCACCACAAATTCAAAAAAGATGCACCAAGTGGAACTGCATTAAGGGCTGCTGAAATTATTCAAAACAACCTAAACAGAGATTCCAACATAATCTACGGAAGAGAAGGAATTACTGGTGAAAGAACAAAAGAAGAAATCTGCATCCATGCCTTAAGGGGTGGAGACATAGTTGGAGACCACACTGTAATATTCACAACAGATGGGGAGAGACTTGAACTTTCACATAGGGTAACCAGTAGACAGTCCCTTGTTTCCGGAGCAATTCGTGCAATTCAATTCGTTGCTGATAAAAAAGAAGGTATTTACAATACTTTTGATGTTTTAGACCTTAATTAGGTGAAATTTTGAAAGAATTCATAATTAAAGCTAACAAAGCTGTAACAAATGGTGAAATTAACCTAAAAGACCTTCCTGGAAGTTCTGGAAGATTGGATTTATTATGCCGCTGTGTAAACAGCGCATTTTTCCTTTCTCACGACATGCGAAGAGATACTATTTTTTACAGTGTCAACTATGGCGATCCAAATCCGCCAGTTACACTGAAATTCGTTGGAAGTGAATTAAAAAGAGTCAGTCCTGATGAACGAAGTATTGCACTTTTTATCAAAAAAGCACTCGAAAAGGATGCGACTGAACTCTGGAAAGAAAGTACTTCTGGAATATATTCATCTAAGCGTGAATTTAGAGATATTATTTTAGAAAAGAAAAACGAAGGAAAACGAATTTTTTACCTCCATTTAAACGGAAAGCCACTAGAAGATTTTGAATTTAAAGATGATGAAGATTTTTTATTCGTACTTGGTGACCATATTGGAATTGGCGATGAAGACGAAGAATTTTTAGAAGAAATTGGTGCAGAAAAAATATCGCTGTCACCCCTAGAATTGCATGCTGATCACTGCATAATTCTTGTTCATAATATATTAGATAGGTTAAAATGAGGTGTTTTTTATGGATGACGTTCCAAAAGTAGTAGTTTTCAAATTAGCAAGCAATGAATACTGTTTAAGAGTAACAGGAGTAAGAGAAGTTTTAAAATTACAAGATATTACATCTATTCCAAATACTCCAAGCTATATTGTCGGAGTTACGAACATTCGTGGCGAAATCATGCCAATCATCGATCTTAGGAAGAAATTAAATCTTTTTGAGGATGTTGCTGATGAAGACAGTGAAAAGCTCGTAATGGTTGTAGAAATCGATGGTGTACCAATTGGAATTTTAGTTGATTCTGTAAGTGACGTAATGCAAATTTCATCCGAACAGATTGAAGACATTGAAGGAATCAAGAAAAATGCAAGCGGAGAATATATTGAAGGTATTGCAAAAATTGGAAATAGATTAATCATTATTCTTGACATTAAAAATTTAATTGACCCACAAGAATTCTAAATAATTAAAAAATCCCCATAATTACCAAAAACAAGTGAAATCATGAGTAAAATAAAAGTTCTAGTTGTAGATGATTCGGCATTTATGAGAAAGGTTCTAGAAGACATCCTAAAAGCAGATGACGAAATCGAAGTCGTTGCTACTGCAAGAGATGGAAAAGAAGCAATAGAACTTGCAAAAAAATTAGAACCAAATGTAATCACCATGGATGTCGAAATGCCAATTATGAATGGAATTGATGCTACAAAACAGATCATGGAACATAAACCTACCCCAATACTCATGCTTTCCGCAATAACTAAACAAGGGTCAGAAGCTACGTTAAAAGCACTTGATAATGGTGCGGTTGATTTTATAGAAAAGCCTTCAGGTTCTGTTTCACTTGACATCAGAACTATTGGGGAAAATATAATAAAAAAAGTAAAAGCCGCTTCAAAATCTACTGCAAGAATTAAATCATCAAGAATTTTCGAAACTATCAAAAAAGAAGAAAAATCCGACAATAATGCACTTGAAAAAACGATTGAAAAGATTTCGGGACTTTCTCCTGAAAAATTAAACAACATGGCCATAATGATAGGCTCCTCAACAGGTGGCCCGCCAGTAGTTTCAGAAATAATTTCAAATATTCCAAAAAATATGCCTCCAATATTTATAGTACAGCACATGCCAAGGGGATTTACTCGTGTTTTTGCTGAAAGAATGAATAATAATTCATCAATTACAGTTAAAGAAGCAGAACACGGTGAACTTGTAAAACCCGATCATGCTTACGTCGCACCAGGAGACTCACAAATGATTCTTCAAAAAAGAGGCGGAAATATATACATTTTAATTGATGAAGATATGCCAAAAATCCACGGAACAAAACCCACTGTAGACGTAACTGCAGAATACGTTACAAAATACTACGGTAAAAATACAATTGGCGTAATTCTAACGGGCATTGGTAGAGATGGTGCAAACGGAATGAAAATGGTCAAAAATAAAGGAGGATACACAATTGCACAAAACCAGGAGACCTGTGTGATTTATGGCATGCCTAAAACTGCAATCGAAATGAATGTGGTTGATAAGGTGATGGATCCAACAAATATACCCGACGAAATCATAAAATTCGCCAAAAAAATCGGGGGTCGATAATATGGACGACATGGAACAATATAAGGAACTATTCATGACTGAAGCTGAAGAGCATTTGCAATCATTAAATCAAAATATGGTCGAACTTGAAAACTGCCCTGAAGACTCTGAAAGAATCATCAATATGATCTTTAGATCTGCACACACATTGAAAGGGTCAGCAAGAACACTTGGATTTGAACATATCTCCTCACTAACTCACCATATGGAAGATATTTTAGACTACATCAGAGATGGAAGAATTAAAGTAAATCCTGAAATAGTTGACTTACTCTTTAAATGTCTTGATGCCCTTGAAACCATGGTTTCAGAAGTTGGCGATGGTGAAGATACAACAAGTGTTGATGTAGATTCCCTCGTTGAAATAATAAAATCTGTCAAAAATAAGTATCTTTCAGGTGAATATTCAGAAGAAGATTTTTCAGAGGATATTGAAATTACTGAAGAATTAGTCGAAGAAGAATCCGTTAAAAATATTTCATCAAATTCAAGTTCCATAAAATTAGCAAATGAATCGACCACTGTATTTATCAAAGAAAACTCCAGCGCTTCAGCTGAAAAACCGGAAAATTTGGACAGTGTTTTAAATCAAATGCACGAATCAGCTTCTGCACTTTTGACAATCCTTGATGCCCTCGAATACACTGAATTAAAAGATACTTTAAAAAATATCGATGAACTCGCAACAGGGCTGCTAAATGAAACCGTTGCAGTAACCGAAAATTCACTTGCAGTGCTCAAATCAGCACTTTTGGCAATGGAACAGATTGCAAAAGTAATTGAAACTGGATCCGATCCGAAAAACGATTATTCAGAATTAAATGAAAAAATTTCATCCACATTATCTGAAACTGTTGGCGAATCAGTAGAGGATAAAGAAATCATTTTGGATCATACAGTATTTGATTTAGAGGAAGTTTCAGATAAATTAATTTCTGAAATAAATGAAAATAAAAAAATTTACCACGTAAAAGCAAAAGTTGTGGATGATTGTTTATTAAAAGCAGTTCGGTTAACAATGGTTCTTTCCAAATTAAAAGAAATCGGGGAAGTGATTTTATCAATTCCCTCAGAAGCTGAACTTTTATCAAGCGGTTCTGGAGAACTAGATGTTTTGGTTTCAACAGATTTGGACGAAATAGATATTTCAAATTCAGTTTGTGAAATGGAATATGTTTTATCGGCAGGACTTGAACTTAAATTTAAAAATACTTCGTCAAAAGAAGTACCTAATATAGCAAAACCAAAAACTCAAGCTAAATGCTACAGTAGTCCCGGGCAGTACAAAATCGACATTAAAATCGATGAAGAATGTCTCTTAAAAGCAGTTCGTGCATACATGGTACTTAAAGACTTAAAAGAAAAAGGTAATATTTTGGAAACTGAACCTTCCGAAAGTAAAATTCAGGAAGGGAATCTTGGTGGAAACACAGTTACAATATATTACGATACTGACGAGTCTGAAGATGACATTAAAGAAATAATTTTAAAAACTCCCGAAATAACCGGATTTTCAATCGAACCGATACACCAAGATATTGAAATTTCAGAACAACCCGAAAAAGCTAAATCTGCTGAGGGTAATGGTTCAAAAAAACAGGCCGATAATTCTGCATCCAAAAAATCACAGACTGTTAGGGTGAATATTGAAAAACTTGACAAACTGATGAACTTGGTTGGTGAAGTTGTAATAAACAGGGCAAACTTTACACAGATTGCTACAAAATACGATTTAAAAGAACTCCACAATGCTGTTGGAAGACTCAACATGCTTGCAACAGAACTTCAGGAAGAAGTAATGGGCATGAGAATGATCCCTGTTGCATTCGTATTCAATAGATTTCCAAGAACTGTTAGAGATACTGCAAAAGCACTCAGTAAAGAAATCGACTTTGAAATCGAAGGTTCCGAAATTGAACTTGATAGAACAGTTCTCGACGAACTTGCAGAACCATTAACGCACCTCATTAGAAATTCTCTTGATCACGGTATAGAACACTCAGACGAGAGAATAAAATTGGGAAAACCTGAAAAAGGAATTTTAAAACTAATTGCTACAAGAGAAAGAGATAGGGTAAATATTGTCATTAAAGACGATGGTAAAGGAATAGATCCAGAAGCTATGCGTAAAAAAGTAGTTAAAAAAGGACTCTATTCAAAAGAATAGGCTGAAAAATTAACTGACAATGAAGCCATAAATGTTATATTCCTACCAGGATTTAGTACTGCTGAAGTTGTATCCGATGTTTCTGGAAGGGGCGTTGGAATGGATGTAGTAAGATCAAAAATCGAATCTCTTGGAGGCAGTGTATCAGTACATTCCGAAGTTGGAAAAGGAACTGAAATAACACTCCATCTTCCACTAACAATGGCAATCATACAAACGCTTTTAGTAAGGCTAAAAGAACAGATCTATGCACTCCCACTCACAAGTGTTTTGGATGTAATTTCAGTTGAAAAAGATCAGATCAAAAATTTGGAAGGTCAGGAAGCAATAATATACAGAAACCACATCCTTCCAGTAATATGGTTAAAAGATGCACTGAACACATATGAAGTTTCCGAACCTGAAAACTTGTATGTGGTAGTTGTTGAGAAAAATAAAGGAAAAGTGGGGGTCATTCTTGATGAGGTTATCGGAAGAGATGAAATCGTTGTAAAACCACTCACAGGAATACTCAAAAACATTAATGGACTTGCAGGAGCCACTATATTGGGGGACGGCCGTGTAGCGTTAATATTAGACTTGAACAACATCTAGGACGATTATCATGGTTTTGAAGGTAAAAATGGGTGATATCGGGGTTGCTAAAAGCCCCGAATCAATTGAAACCCTATTAGGATCTTGTGTAGCTATTATACTTTATGACCGAGGTAAAAAAGTTGGTGGTGTTGCCCATGTGATGCTCCCCAAATCAAGAAATACTGCAGAAAGAACCCCTGGAAAATATGCAAATACTGCAATTCCAGAATTAATAGATAGACTTACTAAACTAGGCGCTAGAAAAGATAAATTAACTGCTAAACTTGCAGGTGGTGCTGCAATGTTTAAATGCAATTCAAATACGATAGATGTAGGTAAAAAAAATATCGAAGCTTCGAAAGAAGAAGTTCGAAAAGTAGGCTTAAGAATAGCATCTGAAGACCTTGGTGGTGACACAGGCCGAACTATAACATTGTCACTTAAAGATGGCAGTGTTTTGGTTAGAAAAGGTGCCGAACTCAAAGTCATATAAAGATACGGTGATGAGCATGAAAACACAAAAACCATATATCCCAATACTTGTTACAGCGATTTTATCGTCTGCAATTATTTTCGTTAGTGCATACGTCTTGATGATGACATCAATGTTTGATTTAAAAATATTATTTGTATTGTTTATTGTTTCGGCAGTGATTTCAACAGTGGTTGGATATACAATTCTTAAAAAAACATGTCTCGACAAAGTGGATAAGTTTTTAGCATCTTCTTCAAAAATAATTGGAAAAGATTATGATCATTGCGATGAAGAAATGTTTAATACAGTAATATCAGACTTTGAAAAGATAAAAAAAGACGAAGATTTTTTAAAAATTTACAAAAAAGAAGTTACAAATACCTTTGGAGAACTCCACACAATATTTAAAAGTTTAGAAAACGGAGATTTCACAATAAGAGCTGATACTAACCGAAAACATAATGCATTGCAGGTAACAACCAACAATGCAATTGTAAACGTTGCTACAATGGTAAACGACCTTAAAAAACAGGTCGCATACTTAAATTCTGAACTTTTAAAAGCAAAAGAAGACCTTGTAAGAGCTGAGGAAACTTCAGAACAGGTCGCAGATGCAGCAAGCCAGGTTGCAACCGCAGCAGCAGACCAGTCTGCAAAATTGCAGGACGTATCTGACCAGCTCGAAGCAACATCTGAAATTACAACTGCAGTAACCAGTGCAGCTGAAGATACTGTTGTTGCAGCATCTGAAATTGAAGAAAACTCTGAAATCGGAGTTAAAAAAGTTGAAAATGCAATTGAAACAATGCAAGGTATCACAAATGTTATTGAAAACCTTGGAAAAGCAATTCAAGAACTCGGTGACGAATCCAAAAAAATTAACGAAGTTACAGTTTTAATTAAAGATGTTGCAGAACAGACTGGATTACTTGCTTTAAATGCATCAATTGAAGCAGCACGTGCTGGAGATGCGGGAAAAGGGTTCGCAGTTGTTGCAAGTGAAATCAAGTCACTCGCAGAAGAAATTAAAAAATCCGTTGAAGATATCAACAGAACAATTAACGGCGTAAACAAAAAAGTTGAAGCTACAATAGACCTTGGAATTTCCGGAAGAGATGAAGTTGATAAGGGAGTTATTGCAATTGATGAAGTTAACGGTGCTTTCTTAAAAATCAGAGAAAGTGTAGAAACTACCTCTGAAAAAATAAATTCGATAAAAATTAATGCTGAAAAATCAGCAAGCAATGTAGAAAGTGCTCTTAGAAATGCACAAGATATTGCATCAATTTCTGAAGAATTTGCGGCAACTGCAGAAGAATTAACTGCGTCAGCTGAAGAACAGAGTAGAATCATGAATGAAATCGATGATGCAATAGAAGAGATAACCTCAGCATCTGAAAAAATTTCTAACGATGTAAGTAAATTTAAAACACAATAACTAAATTTAAAAAAATAATTTTTTAATTTATTTTTAATTTTTGATAAATTCTTTCCCTGTGATTTGCAGGTTTGAATGCGTTTCTTGAATCCCCGTGAAGCATTTCTGTTTTTCCTAAAACTAAATACCCGTCATCAATTAATGCTTCGTGGAATTTCATAAATAATTTTTCCTGAATCTCTTTATCAAAATAAATTATAACGTTCCTACAAAGAACCATGTTCATATCGTTCATCGGCCCTTCTTTGATTAAATCGTGTTTTTTAAATTGAACCATTCTTTTTATTTCTTTTTTAATTTGGAGTTCATTATCATTTAATTTATCAAAATATTTCTCGATAACATCCGCGTCCATATTCTTAAATTGTTTTAATATGTATTTTCCTTCTTTTGCTCGTTCCAAAATTTCTTTGTCGAGATCAGTTGCAGTAATTGATACTCTTAAAAATTTTTGATTATGTTTTTCCATTAATTCCTTTATCATAACTGCCAAACCGTACGGTTCTTCTCCTGAAGAACATCCTGCACTCCATATTCGTATTGTTCGAACCTTCCTATCAGTTACCATTTTTTCAAAAACGTTTCTAAGTTCGTTGTAAACTGTTCTATCTCTCCAAAACTCAGTTACATTTACAGTAAGCGTATTTTCGAGTTTTTCGTATTCTGAAGGGTTTTTTGTTAAGAATTCATAGTATTCTTTAAAATCTTTGCACTTACAGAGTCTCATCCTAACTGAAACACGCCTTAAAATGTAAGTATCTTTGTACTGGTCCACCTGTATTTTCAATTTGGTACCGATGTCACGTTTAATTCTTTTAAAATACATATCTTCCATTAAATCACCAGCATAAAGAATAAAAAAAATAAAAATTTGCCTAAGTTATAAAAATATAAAAAATTATAATTTATCGAGGTTTTCAAGCTTTTCAGGATCTATTAATATAAAGATATTGCTTTTTATGGGGAATCTTCCAACAATGTCTATTTTATTGTCAAAAACGAGTGCGTTTTCAATTCCTTTGTCAGCCATTTCTAAAACCAGGGATTCAACAATATTAAATCCACTATCTTTTGTAAACTCCGGAGTTGTAATGTTTATTTCGCTTTTGAGTGCATTTGCAAACACATTTAAAAATGAAGCCAAAACTACATTGGCAACCTCATTTAACACGGATTCTTCAATTTCCGCATAATCGGGCAGTTCTGTTTTATTAACGAGACCATCCCAAACAAGATCTAGTAACAGAAGTTTTTCAAGTTTTATTGAATCTTCTTCGTTTACCATCAAAACAGAAGTTCCTGAAAGAATTCCATCAAAATTTATCCGGACTACCTTACAAGTTTCATCACTAAACTGTTCTGGAATGTATTCAACAGGTACAAATCTAAGTCCAGTAAAATGAATATCCGTATCTTCACCAGTGAGTCCCGTAAATGCATTGGCAGTGTTTTCTGCCGCATCTTTTCCGATATCAACTATTTTATTTATCGTTTCAATTACTCCCACAGTAACACCGTAAAGTTTCTTAATTTAATTTTTCAAATAATTTATCGGTAGATTCGGGGTTCATTACAATATATACTTCAAAACCAGAGCCGATTCCTTTAGAAAAGAGTTCTGAGGTAAAAGTAAATAGTGTATCTTCAGAGTTTATTTCATAATTTTTTAATTCAGCTTCAATAAAATCGCCCAAATTTCCAGTAGAAAATTCTGGCGGGGTCATGTTAAGGGAGGTATTCATAAAATTTGCAATTGTATCAACGAATGCGGAAATTAAAAGATTACAGGTTTCATTTATTGCAGAAACTCTCATTTCGCAGAACACTTCTTCAGAATCTCCTTCCATGCCCATTCCAACGAGCATTGAGTCAGCCATACTTTTTGCAGATTCTTCAGAAAAAATTAAAACTCCAGTTCCACAGATGTCCCCACTAAAATCGATTTTTGTAAAAACATTGCTTTCAGAGATATCTGCCATATTTTTAAAATCCTGTGCAGAATTAAGTTCTATTTTAAAAACTTTGACTTCGACACAGTCTCCACTCATTTCTTGGACAAAACTTGCAGCTTTTTCTGCAGCAGTTTTTCCAATATTTTCAAAAGCTGCGACATCTTTTAAATCATAGTTATTTTTAACAACCATTGTTTCCACACTCGCTTCTTCGTCGACAATAATTTCAAGAAGTTCTTTCCATTCGTTTTCGGAAAACTTCATGGTAAAACCCCCCAATTATGGAAACAATTTGTTAAACTGCTCTAAGATTTTTGGTGCCTGAAATGGTTTTACGATGTAACCATCTGCACCCGCATTTACAGCGTCGATCATTTTTTGCTCCTGATCTACTGACGTACACATTACGATTTTGATTTCAGGAGTTTTTTCTTTTATTGCTTTTGTAGCAGTTATACCATCAGTTTCGGGCATTACAATATCCATACTGATTAAATCTGGCTGTAATTCTTCTGCCATTTTAATTGCTTCTGCACCGTTAGAAGCTTCACCGATAACCACGTATTTGTTTGTGGTTGTCAAAATCCTCTTTAAAATGTTTCTCATGAATGCAGAATCATCCACAATCATTGTTTTTACTATACTTGCCATTAGTACACCTCGATAAATAAAAATAAGTTAAATCTATTTTTAGAATACTAGTATTTGAATTTTTTATGTAGGTAGTTTGTGACTTAAAAGTTCGTAATAATGAAGTTTGTGACCGCCCTTCCTTTTTCAGTTAAATCTGCTTCTTTCCTAATCCTTATGAGGTCTAAAAATCCCCTGTCGATCAATTTTTCAAGAATTCTTTCAACTTCGTCAATATCCATACCCATCATTCCGGGAAGTTCAAGTGACGTAATTCCAGTATATATTGCAGCCAGCACTTCTTGCTCTTCAGGAGTTAACTGGTCAACCTCGTTTTTCAATTTATCCCCACTCCAGCTTTCGACAGCAATTTCAGAATCTAGGTCGTCTTCGGATTTTGGGAGTAAACTTTTAACCGTATTGTGATATTTTGTTAATTTTGAAATATACCTTAAAACATAAAGCATTTTGGTTGAAGGGATGTGTATATAGGAATTTACTGTTTCTCCGCCCCGCAACTGTTTTATTTCAAGTACATCTTTGTCTTCATCATCAATTTTCTTTTTTTCAAGTGAAATTGATTCAATATTATTAAATAAATCATAAACTTTCGGTTTGTCGCCCGAAGTTACCGCAGCTGCGAGAACCATTTCTTCGATAACAGATACTCCTCTTTTAACAGGTTTTTTAGCAAAAACAAGGTATCCATCTTCCCACTGTGCATCTACATCAACAGAACCGCCAACAATTCTTGCATACTGTAATTTCATTTCTTTTTTATTCAATAACTGCTGGAATAATTTTTTTAAGAATGCATTTATTGTGGGTTCACCATAAATTGAAGCTTCTGGTGCATAGCCGATGCTAAATTTATCTTCATCAGGAGGACTTAATCTAAAAGAACCATAAATTGAAATATCATCTAAATTGTTTTTTGCAATTTCGAGTGCTTTTCTTGGAAGTTCAAATCCGATATCGTCAATCTGATCAAAACTTGCCTCAATTTTCTTGTTTTCAAAAATAAACTCTAAAGAATCTTCATACAACTCTATTTTTAAGTTTCTCCATTTTGTGAACGGATCCCTTAATGTATAGGGGGTTGCAATAATACCTTTACCATTAAACGTTGCTACCAGTTTAGACTTGGCCACCATAACACCTTCTGTAAATTAAAGTTAGTAGTCTATTGGTTTTTATGAATTTAAAACTTTTAGTTTTGGACATGCCTACCACAAAATTAAAAAAATTAAAGAGGATATTTGATTACAGAATAATTAAAATTTAAAATACAATTGCCCCTTATTTCAATTAAGCGTAATTATTTTATTAAAAATACTTTATTATACTAGTTTTTTTAAATATTCATAAATAACACTCGGTAAAAAGGATAAAATGATTTCAGTTGCTACTGCAGAATGTTTCACACATGGAAAAATCGGAGTTAAAATTCATAAAATGGCCTGCGGATACAAAGAAGTTGAAAAAGATCCGAATTACAGCATAATAAATGGAAATGTTTTTGTAATGGCCTCAATGTTCTTACCTTCAAAAAAAGGAATTGAATCACTTCTAGATGTTAAACTTCCAGAACCTGACTACGTTTTTAAATACTCAAAAGCATACACTCAAGAAAACGATATTTTGGTAGCCAAAATAGTTGCAAATGCACTTAAAAATAAATTAAATTGCGATATTGCAATTTCGAGTACTGCAGGAATTGGAAACGGTGCCATATGTATTTTAACGGATAAAAAAGAATACAATTTTACATCCGAAGTTTACGGGGATTTAATAAAAGGGGAAAATATATTAAAAAGACAGGAAAATGGAATAAATAAAGCATTTGATACGGTTATTGAAATTTTGAAAAAAGAATATGGTTTAAAGTGATTATTATGATGGACACGAAAACAAAATTACTCGGGCTTATCGGGCATCCAGTAGATCATTCATTTTCACCGATAATGCACAATACTGCAATTGAAGACCTTGGTATTAATTACGTGTACCTTGCATTTGATGTTTCAGAAGAAAATCTAAAAAATGTAGTATCTGGTGCAAAAGCACTTCAAATTACTGGTTTTAACGTTACAATCCCGCATAAAATAAATATTATGAAGTATTTAGACGAAATTGATGAAGATGCAAAAGCAATTGGTGCAGTGAATACCGTAAAAATTGAAAACGGGAAAGCTATTGGATATAACACTGACGGAATTGGTGCAAAGAGGACACTTGAAGAAAAAGCTGGAATTTTGATTGATAAAAACATTTTAATTATAGGTTCAGGAGGTGCCTCAAGGGCCGTTTGTTTCGAACTTGCAAAGGATAATAATTTGACAATCATAAACAGAAATATTGAAAAAGCAAAAATTCTTTCAGAAGAATTTTCCAAAAAACTAAAAAAACAAAAGCCAATAAATTACGGGGATTTAGATCTCGATATAAAAAATTTTGACATAATTCTAAACACAACCCCTGTTGGAATGCATCCAAACACGAATGTAGATCCAGTAATTCCTTTGAAAAATATCAAAAAAGATGCTGTTGTAATGGATTTGATATACAATCCCATTGAACCAGTATTTTTAAAAGAAGCTATAAAATATGGTGCTAAAACAATAAACGGTCTTGGAATGCTTGTTTACCAAGGAGCAGTTTCATTTGAAATATGGACTGGGATGAAACCCGATATATATGTTATGAAAAAAGCTATTAACTCAAAAATTAGACTGTGAAAACATGATAACAGAAAGAGTAAAAATGGAAGTAATCGGCCTTGAAATTCCATTAATAAGTGGAAATGAAGATTATACTTTAGCAGAACTCATTTCAAAATACCCTCTAAAAGATAAAGATATAATCGTTATTGCAGAAACTGTCGTTTCTAAAAGTGAGAAGAATGTTATCTTAAAAGATACAATAAAACCTTCAAACGAAGCTATTGAACTTTCTAAAAAACTTGGAAAAGAACCCGAAGTCGTTCAGGTAATTTTAGATGAATCAAATGAAACCGTTAGACTTGGGCCTAATTTTATAGTAACAGAAACTAAACACGGATTTGTCTGTGCAAACAGTGGTGTTGATGAAAGTAACACTTCGAAAGGAATAAAACCACTTCCAAAAAATCCGGACAAAAGTGCAAACGAAATAAGAAAGGGAATTGAAGAAATTACTGGAAAAAATGTTGGTGTAATTATCAACGATAGTATGGGTAGACCATTTAGAAAGGGTTCGTGTGGTGTTGCAATTGGAGTTAGCGGAGTTTGTGGACTTTGGGATAGAAAAGGAGAAAAAGACCTTTTTGGAAGAGAATTAAAAACTACTGAAGTTGGAATTGCAGATGAACTTGCAGCAACTGCATCAGTTGTCATGGGCCAATCCAATGAAGGAATTCCATTAGTAATTATTAGAAATGCGCCAGTACCATTTAATGATGGAACTGGAAAAGAATTAATTAGAAAAAAAGAAGAAGATGTATTTAGATAGTTTATTTAATTTTTAAACTTTTTTTATATTTTTTTATTTTAATTTATCCAACTAGTGCAAAATACGGAGTAAATGCAATAATTACGATTAAAAATACCATTCTTGATATTTCTGCAGTTGCTCCAAAAATGTCTCCTGTTACACAGCCTAATTTATTATTGGATTTCCAAGCAATGAACATTCCCAAAAACACTGCTAAAATTGAGCATAAAACCCCTATTTTTGGAATTTGGAGTAACATTGAAACTCCAAGTGAAAATATTAGCCCTGCTAAAAGATGAGATTCGTTTGATCTTTTCGCAAAATATCTTCCAGTACCTTCATTTGCAGGAATTCCACAGCAAGCGCATGAAAGAAGACCTAGTCTTGAACAGGTTTCAATTATTATAACATACTTTAAGAATAATGTAAATTCGTTAGTTTCAAAAAGATAAGCAAATGAAAATATTGAAAGCAGTTCAACAAAAAATACAAAAACAAAACCACCTATTCCCATGTAAACGTCTTTCATGACTTCTAATTTTTTTCTCGCATTTCCAGTTACCATCCACGCATCGCCATAGTCTGCAAGGCCATCAAGGTGGTGAAATCCCTGAACATATAAAAGAGTAAATAAAACCGCTGCTCCAATTATATTTCCAGAAGTAAATCCCAAATAGTTTAACAAATATGCAGTAACTACTCCAAAAAGTGAAATTAACGTTCCAACAAGTGGCATGAACATGAAATATTTTGCAATACCTTCAAAATCACTTTTTGACCGCCCAATTGGAATTCTAGTCATAAACAGTATTAATCCTTTTAATTCATCGATCATATTATCCCATAAAAATTAAATAAGTGGCTTAATTATCTTCGAAAGTTCTGAAATATTTTTTATCGTGTAATCACTTACATCATCAGTAATTTCTGAATATTTTCCCTGTAGTATTCTAACTGTTGTCATTCCGACGTTTTTTGCAGGAACCATATCCTTGTCGGCCCGATCCCCAACATAAACCACTTCTTCAGGTTTTAAATTAATTTTTTTAAGACCATAATTAAAAAATTCAATGTTTGGTTTTCCAAGCCCGTACTCTTCTGAAGTTATGACTTCATCAAAAAATGGATGTATTCCAAGCCTTATTAATTTTTCCCACTGTTTTATGGTAATTCCATCCGTTAAGATTCCCAAGCTTAAGCCCATACTTCTTAAATCCATTAGGGTTTTTATTGTATCAGAATAAGGCCTAAGTAACGCAAATTTAACATTGTGGTAGGTGATAATGCCTGTTGTAATTATTTTTGGATCGTATGTTCCAGTAACTGCCTTTACAAGGTCGTTAAAGTGGCCCCCATAGTTTGAACCCTTCTGTTCAATAATTTTATTCAGTATTTTTAAAGCATCTTCTTCGGTAGCATTCAAGCCTATATCAATCATCGACCTCAATGCCTCTTTTCGTGCACGGCTTGCAAAACTCGAAGAATTGTAAAGTGTATCGTCAAGGTCAAAGAGCACCCCTCTAATCATTTTTTTCACCGATTAATCTAATCTGCTTTTTTAACCTTTTCTTCAACCATTTTAAATATTCCAACGAAATCCTCGCCCACTTCCACAGGAACTACAATTAAACCAAGTTCTTGATGTCTTTTTACCCATTCATCATCATATGCAGGAACATCTATCTTTATAGGTTCGTTTGTAGGATTTCCAACCACAACATTTCTGTGGGGGAATTCCTTTACACCATCTTCTTGATAAATTTCAACAGTCTCTCTTATATATCCGCCAAGAGACATTGTTAATTTTGGGAGCAGTAGCATCTTTGGCAATATATCACCTTTTGTTTTCATATGAATATTATAAGAACTCATTAATATATGCACACGTTTAACGTACCTATCCGAGCCAGTTTTCATTTATCTGTTCGTCTTGTTTTTGGTTTGACCTTGTTTTGTTAGTCCATCTCCAACCGCCTTTTACCCAACTTTCATCCTTACCGCATTTTTGGGCGTGGTTTTTCAAGAATCCTTCCCATTTTTCCCAGAGTTCTGGATAACTCATTTTTACTAATTCAATTTCTCCAATTTCCATTGCAGGACACATGAAACAACCAACTCTATCAAAACATTGCCCATACAATACATTGTACGGAGCTTTATGTTTTAAAATATATATCCAAACGTGCATTGCAGTCCAGTTTAATATTGGTGCTGATAACATTTGTTTTTTAATCGTTGGGCTATTCCATATTCTTGGTTTTTTTGAACGATTTATGGATTCATACTTTCTAAGGCCCACAAACGAAAAACATCCTTTTTCATATTTTTCATCGATAAGTATTCCAAGCGGAGATACTTTACATACTTCACTGCACCACCGATTATCTCTTCCAGGGGGCCCATATTCTTCTAATTTTTCCCAGAATTCTCCTGAATTCGTTTTCAAAATTTCGAGATTATACATTTTAGAAATTTCTTCGATATTTTCTAAAGTTTCGTTAAATTCGATTCCTGTGTCATTGAATAATACATCAAATTCTACAGGGTTTTCTGAATTTTTAAACGCTTCAAATGCTAAAAGAAGTACTGCAAGGCTATCCTTTCCACCAGAATATGCGACAGAAACTGGTCTTCCAATTTTTACAACCGTATTTCTCATAAATCCAATGGAATTACTTTCAACCTTTTGCATTGCGTTTTTGTTTGCTTCGATCATTTTTTCGATTGCTTCATCAAATTCGCCAATTTCATGCAAAACCTCTGAATTTTTTGGAAGTTCAGATTTTCTAACCTTTGCAACCATTCCCTTTTCAGAATTTACAATTTCTTCGTAATTCATTCTGGATCTTCCAACACCCAAAACATCCAGTTCATTAAAATCCATACTCGAGTCGGGTTTTTCTATTAATATAATAACATCATCATCAATACAGATGTCTTCTGATGCAAATGCAACTCCTGGCCTTAAAACAGATGCCCCTTTATTCAAAATAAATTTGGGAACATCTTCCTTAACTACGAGTAATTTTTTCTTGCAGCCTGCAGTAATAAGTCTTCTGGCACCCTCAATCGTTGGAATTATCTTCCATTCGTGTTTTTTCTCGTTGAAATTTAAAATTCCAAAGATTATTCCATCAACGACAATTTCTTGAAAATATTCAATTCCTGGAGCCTTGTTTACGAGCACTAGTTTATTTTTAAATAAATTTTCTTCTATTCCAAACTGAGATTTTATGGTTTTGTTTATTAAATCCAAATCTCCTTTGAAAGCAGGTCTTGCATCCCCGGGAGGAGTTACCTTAACTTCAACCGTTTCAGAATCGCAAATTGCACATTTGGTATCTAGTACGGGGATGTTGCAGTTTTTACACCATTTTAAATGAATTTTTCCCAAAATAGTCTTCAAAATATCACCGTTAGTTAAAAAATTAAATTTTTGATTTTAAATTATCATTGTTAATCCAACAAACATGAGTATGATTCCAAAAAATTTCTTCAAAAGCTTGGAGTTAATATTATTTGAAATTTTAGCGCCATATCTTGAAAATATAATACTCATTGCACCAATCGACAGGGCTGCCGATATTGAAACATATCCTATGAAATTTAGATATTTATAGGTATCTGCTATTTCAACAGGGCTAAATAGATAGCCCAAAAAACCACTTAATGAAATGATTACCATCATTCCCAGGGATGTACCAATACTCCTTTTTATAGGCGTTTTTAAAAATAACGTCAAAATCGGAATTGCAATAGTTCCGCCACCAATTCCAAACATGCTTGACAGAATCCCTATTAAAAATCCGCAAAGTACGACAGGCAAATAATTAACGTTTTTATTGATTTCGACCTGAGGATTAGTTTTGTTAAATGCCATATTTAATGAAAGAATTATCAAAATAACCCCAAAGAGCATTCTGTGAAGATCGCCACTAATGTAATTTGTAACAATCCTAACACCCACAAATGTTCCCAAAATTCCTGAAAACCCGAGTAATATCGAATATCTCCAAATAATGTTTCCAAATTTTGAATGGGAATAAGCACTATTTAGTGAAGTTAAAAAAATAACTGAAAGACTCGTTCCAACAGCCATTGCAACAACGTGGTCATCAGAAATTCCGAGATTTTGAAAAATGTACATTAATGTTGGAACCATGATAAAACCGCCACCGAGGCCCAAAGCACCGGTTGTGAATCCCACAATGCATCCAACGACTACCAAAAGTAAATAAATCAAAAAAATTTCCATAAATAACACAAATCTATACTTTTAATTCTTTACAGCACCATCTTCTCACAATTTCTTTTAGAATATCAAATGAGCTGTGAAATGGGCATCTTACATATTCTTCGACTTTCAGTACTTCAGGATATAAAAAATGTTTCGCAAGCTGTGATTTCAGTTCAGTTATCTGATATGTTGTCTGATCCGGACCCAAAACTATAATATCAGGTCTAATTTCTAAAATCGGTTCAAGTTTGTTAGTTAAACTACCCAAAACTGCACGATCTACAGGTTTAAGTGCTTCTATCATTATTTTTCGTTGTTCTTCAGGAATTACTGGGCTTCTTCCTTTAATTTTTTTTACGGTTTCGTCCCTTGCAATAATTACAACGAGTTCATCCGCATGTTTTTTTGCGAAATTAAGCGTATTAAAGTGTCCAGGATGTAATAAATCAAATGTGCCTGCAGTTACTGCTATTTTCTTTTCCATCATATCACTTTGTAGTTATTAGCTATTTTAAGTTTATAATACTATCTTTCCCATTTTTGACCCTAAATATTGCATCAAATGTACCCATTATCAAAGGGCCTAATGCAAAACCCGTAACTCCAAGCGCAAGCGGGCCCATCAAAAATGCAACCAGCGCAAGCGCCGGATGGATACTACTTTCATGATTTACAAGTCTTGGGCGTATTGCAAAATCAGGTGCTAGAGATAAGAAAATTACCCCAAAACCAAAAAGTAAAACTGCTTTAGAATACATTCCAACTGCAACATAATAAACAGATAATGGCATATATATTGTCCAACCACCAACGATAGGAAGTAGTGTTAGTATACCACTCAGCGCCCCAAGTGTTACGGGATTTGGAATACCTATTGCCCAAAAACCTGCAATTGAAATTAAGCCTACAGTAAATGCAGTTAGCGCATTTACTACAAAGAGATTTTTGTAAGCTTCATGAAGTTTTCGGATAAACAGTTCTGTTTGAACATGGTAAACTTCAGGAACATGTGGCATTATTGCATCTTTAAATCTATAACCATCTTTTAAAAAATAGTACGTTAAAAATATGGTAACTAACCCTTTTATGAATAAAAGCGGAAGTCCGTATATTTGGCTTGCCATTTTATTTACAGTTGGCTTTAAAAAAGTCCACAATTCTGAAATTATCGAATTTAAATCTTCTTTTGCAATATTTTGTAATCCAAAATAATTTACAAACTGTATCGAATTATCAACAAAACTTTGAATATTTAAAGTGTTTAAAAATTCCACAACATCTGTCAAAATTAAAACTACCAGGGATAGTGCAGGAACGGTTATCATTAAAATACAGATTATCGCACCGAGGTTTCTTCCAGTATATCGTTTTATTACATTGAAAAAAGGCTCTGTCATGTATGCAAATGCACATGCAAATGCAATAGTATCCAGAAAAGGAAATGCCACAAATAAAACAGATGCAAAAGATATTAACACAAAAACTCGCATTATGAATCGATATTCATTCTCTTTCATAATATCCCCGCTAAAATTAAAAACAAATAAAAACAAATAGGTTTAAACCCCAATTAATTGTAAGTGTTTATTAATTTGTCAGGGTGTGGTATATGAACATTTTGATTGATGGATCAAGACAAAATTACGAAGTACTTTCTGGAGAAGAATTTCCAATCTCATTTGGAATTGATTTGCATGATAAATATGAAACCTGGAAATATGATGCATACGATAAAAAAAACCTTTTCTGCTTTGGAAAAGGGGTTTTACCAATTGTTGGAGGCCATAGATTAATTTTTTCATTTAGGTCTCCATTATGGGATGGATTTCACTTTTCTGCAATGGGTGGTGCCGGATACACATTTAAAGATACGGGAGTACAGAACGTTGCAATTACTGGAAAATGTGAAGTTCCAAGTATTTTAGTAATTAATGGGGAAGAAGACGAATTAAAAATAAAATTTATCCCATTTACTGAAGAAATACGTGACATTTACGAATTTAACGATAAAATCATCGAATTATTTAAAGAAAAAAATTACAGGGCATTTCTTGTCGGATCTGCTTCAAAAACTACAAATATGGGTGCAATTTACTCTCAAACAATAAGAAATGGAAAAATTGTTGAAGGTTCTGAGGACTGGGCTGCAAGAGGGGGCGGTGGTTCAGTTCTCTACCAAGCCCACAATATTTTAGGAGTTGTATTTTTTGGCAAAAAAACTCCTGAAAAGAACGTAAAATCGGTCGTTGAAGAACACTACCAAAAGCAGTATTCAAAGGTAATTTTGGAACATACTGAAAAATACCGATACAGTGAAGAGAGAAAAACAGGCGGAACATTTGGGAACAACTACCACGTTACGATGGATTTAACACCAATATTTAACTGGAGAATGCCTTTTATCGATAAAAATAGAAGATTGAAATTACATAAAAAAATACTCGAATATTTTGTAAGTAGATTTGATAAAGAAGCAATTGAAACTAAAAACTGGACAAACTGTGGAGAACCCTGTCCCGTAGTCTGTAAAAAATATAGAAACGGTCTTCACGTAGATTACGAGCCGTATGAAGCAAACGGTCCCTGTATTGGAGTATTTGATCTTTATGCCGCAGACCATGTTGTGCATACAATAGATAAACTTGGATTTGATGCAATTGAATTTGGAAACCTGTGTTCCTTTGTTTTTGAACTTTTGGATAATGGAATGTTAAAACCAGAAGAAGTTGGAATTGAAAAGCCAGTATTTGATATTTCAAATTTTGAAAATGATGCCGATATATTAAAAAATTCAAAACATAATGCAGAACAGGCCGTAAAACTTGCAGAAATTATTGCTTTTCAAACTAACGAATTTGGAAAACTCTGTAAATTTGGAGCTAGACGAGCTGCAAAAATATTAAATAAAAAATATCCTGAACGAGTCGAAAATAAAAAATTCGAAGACTTCGGAGTTTACGATTCTTTCGGGGAAAATGGACAGATTTCGCCAACAATGTACTGGGCAATTGGAAATTTCATGCCGTATTTAATTCAGGGAAAATATTTAACACATTATCAATGCGGTGTTTTTTTAGAACCTGAAGAGCTTGCAGAATTAAGCGTTAAAAATTCAATTGAAGAAATTACGCTTGAAAATCTAGGAATATGCAGATTCCACAGGAAATGGGTTTCCCCAATAATCGACAAACTTGTAAATGAAGTAAGTGATGTCGATATAACAAAAGAATCCATGGAATTATTTAAAAAAATTGCGAAATACGATTCAAATATAGGTTATCCATTAGTTGAAAGTAAACGTGTAAAAGAACTCATAATTTCAGGAGCTTTTGAATTTGAAAATGAAAAATGGTCGGAAGAGTTTGAAAAAGGAAATTTCGAGGAATATATAAAAAGAGTTCTTGAAAAATACAGTGAATTATTAGATATTGAATGGAAATTAAAAGAATAAATTTTATTTTTATTTTTGATATTTTAAAAATTTAAAAAAGTAAAAAAATTATCCATCAATTTTTTTCTTAAGTATTTCAACAACAGTTCCAGGTTCAGCCCTTCCACGGGTTAATTTCATAACTTGGCCTACAACTGAGTTTAATGCTCTCTGATTTCCAGATTTATAATCTTCAATTGCTTTTTCACTGTTTTTAATAGCTTCTTCACAGGCTTTTTCGAGTTCACTTGTGTCTTCGATAACAGTTAAACCCATTTCTGAAATCAGTTCTTTTGGAGTTTTTTCTCCTTTGTGTTCAACCATCTGTTCGATAATTGTTTTACCGATTTTCTGGCTGATTGTTTTGTCTTTAATTGAATTAATCAATTCAACCATGTGTTCTGGTTTTAAATTTGTTTCGAAGAATTCTATTTTGTTATAAACTAAAACTCTCTTCAACTCATTTCTAATCCATGTAACTGCAAGCGAAATTCCGTCTTTGTCGTTTCCAAGTTCAGCTACAACTTTTTCAAAGACATCTGCAAGTTCCAAATCTGAAACTAAAACTTTTGCATCGTCTTCTTTTATTCCGTACTGTTCAACAAACCTTTTTTCCTTGTTCATTGGAGTTTCTGGCATCTGAGCCTCTACTTTTTCAACCCAGTCGTTACTTAATACAATAGGCTGTAAATCGGGGTCTGGAATGTACCGGTAATCGTCCGCAGTTTCTTTACTTCTCATTCCTTTTGTAATCATTTGGCTTTCCATGAAAGCTCTTGTTTCGAGTTTAATTTCTCCGCCTCTTCTGAGAACGTTTTTCTGTCTGATTAATTCGTATTTTAAAACTTTGTAAACTCCCCTTATGGAATTTACGTTTTTAACTTCAACCCTGTTTCCTTGAATTCCGTTATATTTAATGGATATGTTCGTATCGGCCCTCATTGTACCTTCGCCCCTTAGGTTGCCGATATATCTAAATAATCTCAGTAACTGCCTTAAAAATTCTCTCGCTTCTTCAGGGCTTTTCATGTCTGGATCTGTTACAATCTCAATTAACGGAGTTCCGCTCCTGTTGTAGTCCACTGTTCCAAGATCAGGCTTGTACTGTCCAGGATCTTCTTCGAGGTGAACTTCTGTAATTCCAACACCTAAAAACGTACCGTGTTCCCCAATTGGAACAGATGTTTTTTGATACCCGCTTGGTAAATCAGGATAGTTATAGTGTTTCCTCTGGAAATAGATATCTTTGTCAATAACCATTTCACAGCCCAACATTTTTGCAACCATTATTGCCATATCAATTGCCTTTTTGTTTGGAGGCATTGGTTTTGCACCCGGGTGTCCAATACATACCGGGCAGATGTTCGTGTTTGGTTCAACATCCTTATAATTTGTAGGGCACTGGCAGAATAATTTAGAATTTGTGTCTACCTGCACGTGAATTTCAAGACCGCATTTCATCGATAGATCTTCGCTCATTTTATTCACCCAAATAATAAAAATAAATTATTTTAACATGACGAGATTTTAAGAATAAACTTCATTTCAAACCTAGATAAATATACTCTACTTTCTTTTTAAATTTAACTATAAAAAGATTATTTAAGAGATATTATTTTAATCTAAAATCAAATGGCTTGAATTAAAAAAAATTTTATAGTATTCTTTCTATTGGAACGACCAAAATATCTCTTGCACCAAGCATTTCAAGATTAGTAACTGTTTCAAATACCTTATTTTCATCAATTACTGCATTGATTGCAAGCATTTTATCATTTGAAAGAATTTCTGATACTGTTGGACCGCCCATTCCAGGAATTATTGAGGTAATTTCTGAAACTTTGTCTTTTGGAGCGTTCATCATTATCAATCGTTTACTCTGTGCGTAGAGTACACTTTTAATTCCTGAAAGAACCTGATTTATTTTTGCACATTTTTCTGGGTCTTCCATACTTTTTTTGTTTGCAACGAGCCTTGTTGTTGATGAAACAACATTTTCTACTTCTTTTAGCCTGTTTAATTGGAGTGTTGTTCCAGTTGAAGTTAAATCACAGATTAAATCTGAAACACCAATAAATGGGGCAATTTCAGTTGCACCACTTAATTCAATAATTTCTAAATTCAATCCTTTCTTTTCCAAATATCGTTTTGTAAGGCCGGGAAACTCTGTTGCAATCTTCATTCCATCTTTTACATCTTTAATTGAATTTACAGTTGAATTTTCGGGAGCTGCAATTACAAGTCTCGCATTTCCAAACTTAAAGTCTAAAAGCATTTCAAGTTCTTCTTCAGTATCTCGCTCAAGCATTAAATCGTATCCCGTAACTCCAACATCTGCAACACCGTCCCTCACAAATTCAGGAATGTCTTTTGCCCTTGCAAACATTACTTTTATTTCTGGGTCAACAGTTTGTGCAAAGAGACTTCTCCCATGTACGCTTATCTTTAAACCCGCTTTTTCCAAAATTTCGTTTACGGGTTTTGAAATTCTTCCCTTGTTTGGTAATGCAAGTAAAATCAAAATATCACCTATAATTATGAACAATACAAAATTAAATCAGATAATCACAATTAATCTTAAAATTTAGTACGTTTTTCTGCATAAATAAGTATTGGTATAATGGAGATTATAATATAAAGTATAAGGTATGATTTAGGTATGATTTTACATTTAAGTTTTTATCAATATTTCAATATGGGAATAAAAAGAGTAAAAACGAAACCTCTGAAAAGTATATATAATATGATGGTTTAATTTAATCCACAACAAATTTAAAAGGGGGAACCAATGCATAAAGAACAACTGATGGAACTCCACCAATTTTTCGTACATGTCTTCAAAGAAATGGTCCCTGAAGGAAAGGACTGCGTCTATTTGAAAACCTACGAAGAACTAGACGTAAAGCCCCACCATATCCACAAACTCAAAACAGAACAACGGGCCGCTATTTTTTTACTTGCTGCATGCCTTGCAGACGGTTTATCTGAAAGAGACAATACAATCCCCGAAAATCTCTCAAAAAGATTGGCTGAAAATGCTTTTAAATACATAAACATGCAATCTGAGAAATATCAAAATTTAAAGAACGTTAAAAACTCAATTGATGTTCAATGTAAACGCGAAAACGTAAGAAACACTGTTTAACCTGTTTTTAAATATATTACATAGTTATTTTTAAATTTTGTTTTCAGGTGGGTATTTTGAAAAAATTAAATATTGGCGATTATAATGATATTCTAAACGAAGTTTTAAACGATATCAGTCCGACAGAAGTTGAAAAAAAGGAATTAAAAGTATTTTCGGATAAAATAATCGCTAAAATCAAAGATATTTCAAAAAAACCTGTTGTTGATATTATTCAGGTCGGATCAACTGCAAGAGATGCAAATCTAAAGGATGATCACGATATTGACATATTTTTAAGATTTGAAAGAGAAACCGATCGAGATACTTTAAAAGAATCGGGATTAAAAATCGGAAAAGAAGTAATTGATTATTTCAATGGAAAATCATGGGTAGAATATGCGGAACACCCTTATGTTTCTGGAGAAATTGAAAAATTCAATCTCGATATTGTTCCGTGCTACGGTATTGAAAACTGCGAAAAAATAATTTCTGCGGTTGACAGAACCCCACTTCATAACGAATTTTTGATAATGTCTTATAAAAATAAAAATTTATCAGATGATATTCGACTTTTGAAAAAATTCTTAAAAGGTCTTGGAATTTATGGTTCTGACTTAAAAACTGCAGGATTTTCAGGATACCTCTGTGAACTTTTAATATTAAAATACGGCGGATTTTTAACCCTTATATCTGACGTAAAAACCTGGAAACCAACTAAATCAATAGTATTAAACGAAATTTACGAAATGTATGATTTGAAAAAAGATCATGTTTTTTCAAAATTTGATGATCCCCTAGTAGTTTACGATCCCGTTGATCTAAATAGAAACGTTGCAGCAGCATTAAACGAAGAAAACCTTTGCAAATTCATATTTTATTCAAAAATGTTTTTGAAAAACCCTTCAAAAGACTTTTTTTATGGATTTGATAAAAAAATTACAGATTTTTTAAACAGGCGGGAAAGGGGTTATTTACTAACTTTAGAAATTAAAAGGCCCGAAAATATCGTTGAAGATGTAATTTATCCACAAATGGAAAAAATACAAAAAAGTATCAACAAATTAGTTAAAGAACATGATTTTGAATATTTGAGATACCAAAATTTTGCAGATGAAAATACGTGTTATCTATCTTGGGAATTTTTAGTTAATGAACTCCCAAGTGTAAAATTAAGAATTGGGCCTCCAGTATACAGCGAACCGGGAGTAATGAATTTTATAACGCATAACGAACATTATTTTGTTAAAGGCTGCAATGTTTGTGCGTACAAAACCAGAAAATATAAAAACATACAAATACTATTCGAAGATATTGTTAATGGGAAATTTAGGAAGATTATAACCTATCCTAAGTACGTATGCCCTGAAAATGCGGAAATACGATTAGGTACTTTTGTCGAGAGGACATGATTTCGGGATAATATGGACAGTAGTGTCTTAATTAAGGAATGTAATGATTTTTTAGATTGTTTAACGAATTTTGGAGATGAATTAAAAGATTTTGAGTCCAAAAAAGAAGATAGTGCATACCCTATATCTGAAACTCTCGAAAGTAATTTAAAAATTTTAGAAAATTTTAGAGAAAAAATGGAACTTCAGGGATTTGATACTCCGTATATTGGTGTTGGTCGGTTGAAAGGTGGAGAAGACGATGATATTTACGAAATAATCAATTATTCATCATATCTCAGAAGAATGGTGGATGAAAAAAAAGGATCCCTTGAAAGGGTAAAATATGCAATAGTTTCCCATAAAATTGCTATTGGAAATATTCAAGAAGACGAAGGAAACAAAACGATACTTCCATACCTTTCCTTTGATGGTTCATACAAAGAAATGCTCTCTAAAATTCCTCCTTTTTTTATAAAAGCATACAAAAGAATTTTAAGCGCTTTTGAAACCGAAGGAAAAGGAATTTTAAGTTCGATTACACTATCCCTTGTTATTTTGGAAAATGGAAAAAGAAAATTTAAAAGAATAAAGATCGAAGAAGAAGATTACGAAGGATACATCAAAAAAACGTTTGGCGATGCCATAATTACATCACTTAAAAAAAATTATTCAAAAAATAAACTTTTAAATGACCAGTATGTTAAAAAGATACTTTCTTTAGCCTATTTGAGCGCATATGCAGATGAAATAATTCAAAAGATCGACGAAAAACTCAAAGAATCGCTTTCAGATGAAGAAAGATGCATTGTTAAAAAATACAAAATGATTTGTAGTGATTTTAAAGGCGACGACTGTGAAAGCGGCATAATTGACGTACGTGCAATGGATGAAACCAAACTTAAGAAAATGAATTTGAAAATGGATCTGGAAGAAAAAGGATTATATCAAAATGGAAAACCATTGAAAAAGCTTAAAGAATCACTTAAAGCAGAAGATGAAATTTTTGAAAATATTTCTTTAGAAGTTCCACTCAAAAATCTCTCAAAAGACCTTTTAACATACTATTTGAAAAAATCGGCTGACGAAAGGACTCGATCAAACCAGTTTCCATCAATACTCGTTACCCCCTCTTCAGCACATTTGAACTGGTTAATCGTAGAAAATATCGAACCAAAAAAAATACTTGATTTGAAATTCTTACTTGAAAAAGAACTTCCAAAATACGAAATACCGATAAAAAACCTCGGTGGTGTTTCAATATACCTCCATTACGACTGGGATTTTGTAGAATCTTTTGGATTTGAAAAAACGGAAATTGAAGGGATATTAAAATTAATGGCTGCGATGAACGATGTTAAAGAATTATTAAATGACAAAATAGATGTTAAAAAGTTAGAAGAATTCAATAAAATTAAAAAAGACAAAACTAAAAACTTCTTAAACGCACTTGGAAAACTCTAAAGGTTACAAAATGACAAATCCAATTTACTTAATTTTAGCAGATTTTTTCGATAGATATATTGGAGAACCGCCTGAAAAAATCCACCCGGTTGTATTTATTGGAAAATTAATCTGTTTTTTTGAGAATGTATTCAAATCAACCAATTCGGTAAATAAAACTAGAGATTTACTTTTTGGTTTTTTAAATGTTATTTTAGTTTTGGCAATTGTATTCTTCATGACCTATGAAATAGAACAGATTATAAACTCGATTTCAAATTCATACATTAAAATATCTATTTATTCGATAATTCTTTCATTTTCAATCGGACACAAATCATTAATTGAATTTTCAAAGGCACCCATAAAGTTTATTGTAAATAACGATCTTGAAGGTGCAAAAAAGTCAGTTCAGTGTATTGTAAGCAGAAACACAAGTGAATTGGACAAAAAACATATTTTGTCAGCCTCGATTGAAAGTGCATCAGAAAATATTACGGATAGTATCATTGCACCGCTAATCTATGCTGCAATTTTCGGACTTCCTGGCGCTTTTTTATATAGGGCAGTTAACACGTTTGATGCAATGATTGGGTATAAATCAGAAAAATACCAATATTATGGAAAAACTGCTGCGTACCTTGATGATATTTTAAATTTCATTCCATCAAGAATTGCAGGAATGCTTTTAATTATCTCTGCACCATTTTACGGCGGAAATATAAAATCTGCAATTTATGGTTACTTTAATGAGGGAAACAAAACCCCCTCACCAAATTCCGGATACACCATGGCAACGCTTGCAAATTCATTAAATATGGAACTTGAAAAAATTGGATACTACAAACTTGGAAAAGGAGAAATAACAATTGAAAAAGCTCTGAATTCATTAAAAGCAGTTGATTATTCTGTTTTACTATTTTTAATAATTTATACCGTATTATTGATGTAAATTAAAATTTAAATAATCTTTATTTTTCAAATCTATTTTAAAAAAAGCATTAATATTTAAAAAAAGTTTTAATCAGAAAATTATTTGCTGATAACTCTTGTGATTTTGTATCTGTCCATTGCTTCGAAGTATTCTACTTCTACACCACTTTCGATACCTTCAACATCGTCAGGCATTGGGATTTCTAATGTTTCGTAGGTTTCCATGTCCATGATTTGAACATTGTCGCCCATGAGTGCTAAAACCTGTCCTTTTCTTTTGTCGATAAGTGGAATATCGATTCTTGAGCTTGCGGGTCCTACGTGTTCTTTTTTAACTGGTTCAAAAATACCGACTGCAACTAATCTTACTTTTGCACCACCGTGTTTTCCTGGTTTTGAGTGTGCTGTGTCCATAACTTTACATGCAACACCCTCAATAACTACGTATTGACCTACTTTAACTCCACCTAAATCTCCTGGTTTTGTTCCTGCCATAATATCACCGTTTTAAGCTTGTAGTGTTTGGAATTATATAGCAATTATCTCAAATGCTATATAAACTATATAGTCCTGAAAAAAGGCTTTCGAATAATATCGTTTCCTAATATATATATTTTTTTGGCATTTTAATTCAAATTTACTCGTATTTTGACATATACCCTCTTGGAGTAATCATCATACCGTCGATAATTTTTGTATTGCTGTTTCCAACAACAAGAGTTGTACTCATGTCAATATATTGCATAAACTCATCTAAATTATCAACAAGATTATTTATTGTAGTTATTTTGTATTCACAATCATTTCTTCCTGCATTTTTAACAATTCCGATAATATAGTCGATATTTCGGTTTTTAGAATAGTTCGAGATTATTTCAATAGTTTTTAAAAACGGTTCTTTTCTTTTTTTTCCAAGAGGATTATAAATTGCAAGAACCAGATCGCTTTCTATTGCGCAATTTATTCTTTTTAAAATAGTTTCTAAGGGCGTTAAAAGGTTGCTCAAACTAACAACTGCAAAATCGTGGTTTAGTGGTGCACCAAGTATTGATGAACATACGCTTGCAGATGTAAGTCCGCTTACGACGTTTATTTTAACGTTGTGTAAATTTTTTTCATTCAATTCATAAGCAAGTGATGCAAGACCATATATTGTAGCATCCCCATTTGAAACAAGTGCCACATTTTTATTTTCAGCTTCTTTTAGGGCATATTCAACCCTTTCAACTTCTTTAGTCATGCCACTTACGTAAATTTCTGTATCGAATCTTTCGACATATTTTTTGTATCCCGTATAGCATACAATTAAATCAACAGAATTTAGCGCATTTTCAGCTTCTTTTGTAAAATATTCCTCGTTTCCAGGACCAATACCAACAACATACAACATTTTATCACAGAATCAGTTAAAATACAGGTTATAATTTTTAAAAACAGTTTATTTAACATTAGATTAATAAATGGTAGCTGTGTCAGATAGTGCTGATGTCTTCATCCCAAAATCATGAAAATCACGAATTTAGTCAGCGGGGGTAACTGTCATCATACAACGATGGCAAACTGAAAAATTCACCATATGCTACCGTGGTTACCACTTTGATGTAAATTTAGTATGGCGTTAATATTTATATAATTAATCTTATTTTCAAAAAATTCAAAAATAAAAAAAGTTATAATTCAATCAAATCGTTTTTTATTGCAGTTTTCAAAAAGATATCGTTGCTTATTTTAATTATATTGGTATGTGGAACAAGATATGCAGTAACCATGTCCCATTTATCGTCATCTTTTAACTCCTGTCTACAATCACTTAACCTGTATTTAATATTTCCATCCAAACTTGCCCATACTGAAAATTTTAAATAATTTTTAGGAGATAGTTCCGAAATATCACGATTTTTATACTTTTTTAAAAGTGCTACTGTGTTTTTCTCTTCGTAACTTAAATCCATCATATCTATTTCTTTTTCTATAAGCCGAAAGACCAGCATATTATGTATTGTGAGTTTTGTATAATTGTAAGGATCGATATCATATCCTTTTTTTTCAAATTCATTGTATTTTATAAAATATTTCAATATTGCAGATGAAATATTTCTTGCAGTTGAATAACATTCTTCAAATATTATTGTTTGGTCTTCCATGCTCTATCCCTATGCCCAAATTGCCAAATAATTTAATAATTTTAGTCTTTCGATAAACATTATATTTATTATTTTGGATATTTTTAAACAGCACCTATTACCAATTAATTTACAAAAGTAAAATAACCTACACTATAAGAAAAAATTAATCGATTTATTTATATATTAATTTTATTTTATGATCAAAAATAGTCAAATTTGGGCTAAGTATTTATACTATAATAAATTATTATAAAAACACGTCATAAATCTTGTCATTTTTGATATGGGTTGCTGACGAACAGTGTGTATGATTATCAATCATAAATTATGCTTTAAAAAAACATTTAAAATCCATATCTAAAAATTACTTTTTCAACCCCCGAATATTTGAGTATAATTCATGATTTTTCTAAAAATTTTTTAAATGCCCCCAAATTTTTATTTTTTTAAGCTGATTTGTAATTTTAAAACCGTTTTTCCAAATTTTATTCTAAAAGCTGAATCTTTATATATTATAGGGTAATACTTGGATATTACGGATTTTTATATTCATTGTTATTCACTCTTTCATGTAATGAGGTGAAATATTGATTTTACTAGACGAAAACACAAGAGCAATTGTTCAAGGAATTACTGGAAATCAAGGAAAGTTCCACACAAAAAATATGCTTGAATGCAATACAAATATTGTAGCAGGCGTAACTCCTGGAAAAGGTGGCCAGGATGTTTACGGAATTCCTGTTTATGATACTGTTTTGGAAACTGTTGAAAAATACGATGCGAATGCATCTTTGATATTCATACCTGCACCATTTGTAAAAGATGCAGCATATGAAGCAATAGATGCAGGAATTGACCTCGTTACAATCATTACTGAACACATACCAATTCAGGATTCAATGGATATTGTAGCATACGGAAAAAAACACGGCGTAAATATAATAGGACCAAATACTCCAGGATTAGCATCCCCCAAAGTAGGAAAACTTGGAATTATCCCGATGAGTATATTAAAAGAAGGAAACATTGGAATGGTATCAAGAAGCGGTACCTTAACTTACGAAATTGCAAGCCAGCTCACTTCATCAAATTACGGTCAATCCTCATGTGTCGGAATTGGTGGAGACCCGATAACTGGTTTGAGATACATTGAAGTTTTAGAAATGTTTGAAAAAGACAGCGAAACTGATGCAGTTGTAATGGTTGGAGAAATCGGTGGAAATGCTGAAGAAAATGCAGCTGAAAAAATGATTTCAAAAATGAAAAAACCAGTAATTTCATATATTGCAGGACAGTCTGCACCCGAAGGAAAAAGAATGGGTCACGCTGGTGCAATTATCGAAAAAGGGGTTGGAACTGCAAAAAGTAAAATGGAAGCACTTGAAAATGCTGGTGCCCATGTTGCAAAGCGAATTTCAGATATTCCACTATTATTAAAAGAAATTATTTAAACTGCTTTTTTCAATTATTTTATTATTAATTTAAAACGTGAAAAAATATGACTGGACTAATTATCTGTGAGAAACCAAACGTTGCTAAAAAAATTGCAGAAGCTCTTGGAAAACCAAAGAAAAAATCCCATAATTCTGTGCCATATTATGAAGTGGAACGAAGTGGGGAAAACGTAATTGTAGCTTCAGCAGTAGGTCACCTCTACACGCTCCAAGAAAAAACCAAAACCAAGTTTGGAGACTACCCTGTTTATGATATAGATTGGGTTCCAGCATCCACTCTCGATGAAAAAAAATATATTCAAAAATACATCGATGCACTGAAAAAAGTTTCAAAAGAAGCTAACAAGTTTTACGTTGCAACGGACTGGGATATAGAAGGAGAATTAATTGGATACCACGCATTAAATTTCTCATGTGGACAAAAAAACGCTCACAGATTAAGATTTTCAAGTTTAACAAAAAAAGAAATTGTAAAAGCTTATGAAACTCCGAATGAAATAGATTTTGGGCTCGTTGATGCAGGAGACAGTAGACACAAAATCGACTGGTATTTTGGTATAAACGTTTCAAGAGCACTCATGCAGGCCGTAAGTTCTGTTAAACGATGGAAAACCCTCAGTACAGGTAGGGTTCAAGGTCCAGCACTTGCTTTTTTAGTAGATAAAGAAATGGAAATTAAAAATTTCGTTCCGACACCATACTGGGTGCTTGAAGCTCTTTTGGATAATGAATTAATTGCAATTCATGAACTTGAAAAATTCTGGGATGAAGAACAGGCGAATGAAGCTTTTGAAAAAGTAAAAGGCCAAAAGGAAGCTACTGTTTCAGACGTTAAAAAAACCATGAAAAGCATTCCTCCAAATCCGCCTTTCGATTTAGGTGCACTTCAAAGAGAAGCACACAACATGTTTAGATTTTCACCTAAAAAAACACAGGAAATTGCACAAAAACTCTATGAAAAAGGATACTGTTCATATCCAAGAACGAGTTCCCAAAAACTTCCTGATGATAAAGCGTACATGGACGAAATATTGAAAAATCTTTCAAAAAATAAAAATTACAAGCCATACATTGAAAGAATTTTAAGCGAAAACAGAAAACCAATTTCAGGTAAAAAGGACGATCCTGCGCACCCTGCGGTACACGCAGTAGACGTTCCAAAAGAACACCTGCCTGATGATGAGTTAAAATTGTATGAACTAATTGCAAGAAGGACTATTGCTCTTTACTGGGATAATACTGAAAGGGAATATTCAAAAATTAATCTCGATATAAACGGTGAACCATTCAAATTAAGCGGTTCGAGAACCGTTAAGGAAGGCTGGCACGAAATTTACTACTACACTAAATTTGATGAGATAGAACTTCCCGATTTAAAGGAAAAAGACGTAATAAATGTAAATAATATTAATTTCGAAGCAAAAGAGACGAAGCCCCCAAAAAGATACACAATGGCTTCAATTATCAAGGAACTCGAAAAAAGAAAACTCGGAACAAAAGCAACAAGGGCGGACATTCTTGAAAAACTGACCAAAAGAGGTTACGTGATTGAAGATGGTTCTTTAACGGTTACCGACCTTGGAATCGGAGTTACCGAAACTTTGAGAAAGTACTGTCCCGAAATTGTTGAAGAAACCCTTACAAGAGATCTTGAAGATAAATTGGAACTTATTCAGGATAAAAAAATTAAAAAAGAAGATGTCATAACAGAAACACAAAACAAGCTTACCAAAATCCTTGGAGAATTCCGTTTAAAAGAAAAAGAAATTGGAAATGAACTTGTAGATAAACTCGATTCGACAAACCGATCTTTACAGATAATTGGGAAGTGTAAATGTGGTGGTGACCTGATTATCATCCGTACAAAAGGCAAAAAAAGATTTGTTGGATGCAGCAATTACCCAGACTGTGATGTTACATTCCCACTACCTCAAAAAGGAAGAATTAAAGTTTTAAATGAAGTCTGTGAAACATGCCATAACCCAATAATTGGACTTGATAGGGTAAAAATTTGTGTAAATCCTGATTGTACCACAAGAATTTCAGAAGAAGATAAAAAAGAAATTGAAAAAGCAGAAAAAGAAGAAAAAATATGTCCAAAATGTGGTGGTAAGCTTTTAATCAAAAAAGGCCCTTACGGCGTATTCAGGGGCTGTGAAAATTACCCAAAATGTAAATACACGGAAAAATTAAACGGGGAATCCAATGAAAAAGAAATCGTTGGAAAATGTCCAAAATGTGGAAGCGACTTATTTAAAAGAAGAGGCAGATTTGGGGAATTTATCGGATGTAGTAATTACCCAAAATGCAGGCACACTGAAAAAATAGAAAAGAAAAAAGACGATAACGCAGATGGAACTAAAGCAGAAAAAAATGAAGAACCAAAACCAAAAACCACTAAAAAATCAGCTCCAAAAAAGACCGAAACTAAAAAAACTACCAAATCGACTGCTAAAAAAACAACTGCAAAGAAAACCACTAAAAAATGAGTTAAATATTAAAAATTAAAAAAGTTTAAAAAATATTATTCTTTTTGAATACTACTTAAAGCACCGGTAAATGCAGTTACCCCCTCACCAACTGCTTTTGAAACCTGTAAAATTCCGCCGGTAACATCCCCGCAAGCATAAATTCCATCAACACTTGTTTTACAGTTTTCATCGGTTTCAATGAATTTTCGCTTATTGAGTTTTATATCGCTTTTTTCTAAAAATTCAGTATTTGGGACGTACCCAAAGCTCATAAATATTCCCTCTGCAAAAATGGTTTTTTCTGTTCCGTTTATCGAAACCTTAACTCCTTCTGCTTTTTCGGTTCCAACAATTTTAATCGGTTTTGCATTGAGGACTACTTCAAGATTAGTCATTAAGTTCATTCTCTCTTCCATTATCTTTTCGACAGCCCTTAATTCGGGCCTATCTGTAACTATCGTTATTTTCTTTGCAATATCCTTCAAATTATATGCAGCCATTATTGCAGAAGTGCCCCTTCCAAGCACAATTATTTCCTTGTTCAAGAAAAAGAATGCATCACACATTACGCAATAACAGACCCCTTTTCCCATATAGTCGTCTTCATTTAAACCCGGTTTTTTGTAGCGACTTCCTGATGCAATTATTATTGATTTTGCTTCGTACTTTTCGTTTTTAGTAATTACTTTGTAGGGTTTTGAAGAAGTGTCTATTTTTTCAACTTCTTCATGTATTATTGGAAGTTCGAAGTGTTTTGCATGTTCTGAAAATTTTTGGGCAAGTTCAAAACCTTTTATCGATTCAAAACCAGGATAATTTTCAACAATTCCGGCTTCTGCAATTTTTCCGCCTTCATTTTCTTTTTCAAGACATAATGTGCTTATTTTCGCCCGCATTGCATAAATTCCGGCAGTAAGTCCTGCTGGACCGCCCCCAATAATAATTAAATCATATACCATCAAACCACCTGTTGTTCTCAATAATAATCTCTCTTTAAAAATATATAAAATAGTATAAAATATTAAATATCGTCTTTAAATCAATTTTATGGTTTGAATGATTCGAGTTTTTCTTTTAAGTTGAAAACACAACCGCCAATGTTTTCATCGTTACAATTTATTTCGATTTTTGAGATATCTTCGGTATCTAAAAATGCAAAGATATTATATGCTGGACATCCGTACTGGGTTTTTTTGGTTTTTGGAAGGATTAATTTTTTTAATTCTTCTGAAATATCGTTATTTAAATATAATATTTCATTTTCGATCCCTTCATTCATTACGGGTTTATTATTCAAAGTCTGAGGACTTCGTGTAACAATTCCTGATGAATTTGAAAGAACTGATGCGTAAATCATTCCTTCGATACTTGAGGCTGGTTCAATTATTGTTGATTCATCTTTTTTTATAAATTCGGGAAGAAATGATGCTTTAATTCTAAGCCATGTGCTTTCTTCAGGATTTTCTTTGATAATTTCTTTTGCTTTTTTTGATAAATTTGCATTATTCAAAAAATACGTTTTAAATTCCAAAGATAATTCTCTCAAACGTGCATCTTCCGAATTTTTATGGGTTAAATGGTAATTTACATTGTTTGAAAGCTTTTTATTATAATAATTTATAAGGTTCTCGGCTGCTTTTTTCGTAAGTTCTAATGCATCTTCAAAACTGATTTTCGTTTTATATTCGATTAATTTAGCGTATTCGTAAGTTTCAATTATAATATTAGTTTCAAAATCTTCATTGGTTTCAAGTGCAATTGAGACGTAATCTTCGAGGGTCGGGTGTCTCATTAGCATTTTTAAAACTTCTTCTTCAGTTGTATTATAATTTAAACTTTTGATTTCTTGATGCGTTAAAAGACATGGGCCTGCTGTGATATTTTTTGAGATAAAGTCTCCCAAAATTCCAATAAATCTGTGAGATGAAAGTGCCGTAAATTCATTTGTATTAACTGGTTTTAAACCATATTTTTCGATTATACGGTTCCAGTACTGGGGATAAGTATGCTTAAAGTAAAGGTTTGTAAATTCTTTTTGACAAACCACCAAATTACCACCCGTGTAAATTCAGTTAATTCTGGGGCGAATTACTTTTAAATTTTTCCCATTGATTAAATATTGTTTATTGTAGTGTCTTAATATTACACTACCATTATACTATATATGGTTTGCTGTTTTTTTGAAGAAAGAAAAATACGTTCAAAATAACGACTATATCAAAAAATACGAAAAATTATAAGTTTTTCTAGTTTATTTAAAAAAGCATATAATAGGCTATTTTCATAAAATTTTATGGCCACTAATTAGGCGGAGGGGGCTTTAAATTTAGTTATCACCCCCATTTAACGTCTAAGCCTCAAAATATCCAATCGATGAGGGGGATTTGATATGGAAGAAATATATTCAAAAATGGTTGATGAAGCAATGGCTGCACAATGGGCGGATGTTGATATAATTAAGGAAAAGAGAGGGCATGAATTTAAGATAAAGCATGCAAAAGGATACGTAGATGTTGCAAACAAAATGGAAGCAGTTGGAAATCAGGACGCTTCCGTATTTAAACTACATAAAGATTCCATCAATGCACACTTTGATGTTTTATGTGATCTTACAAAAACAGTAAGACCCGAAGATGACCCATTCGTTGAACATTATCAAACTCCAGCAATACTCGAAATAATGTACAAAGAAGATCCAGAATTTAGAAAAAGCGTTGAAAAATTTATTCAGACTATTGAAAAGTCAGAAGCACTTATCGGAAGAGAAGTCCTTCGAAGATATGGTGGTTTTTATGGGCCCACCTGCGTTGTGGACTTTGCATTAATTCCTGGAAGTACTAGTAACATCGTAAACAGGATTCTCAAAAACGTAGATATGCCCCTTGAACACAAACAAGCAATTTTAGCTTCAAAATCCTGGGGTATGAACACATCGTATGGTTTTGGAGAAAAATTCGCAAATGCGGTTGAAGCTGGAAAATCATTAACTGACGCCGTAAATGAAGAAATTGAAATGATAAAATTCATTTATGATAAACCAATTGAGGCTCAAGCAAAACTTATGGATGATTTTGGCCATGAAAGTTTTGATGTACAAAAATACATGGCAGAATACAAAAAGAAAATGAAATCTGCCGTACTTGCTGCAATGGAATCAGAAGTTCACTATGGAAACATTGTAACGCTTCCAGCATATTGTGTCGGAGATATTGCACATCACATTGCCCAATCGACATTTAACATGTGTAAAGACGACGTTATAATGGCAATAATCGAATCCGTTTCAAATGTAATGGACAACACTTTGAGATCCAATGTAAAGAACTTTAAAAATGAATATGAGGTATTATCTCTTGCAACAGGATCAACTGCTGCTGCAACTGAATGTATACTCGAATTAGATGGATTTAATGCACCGACGGTTGTAGATCTACTCACCAAAAGATTCCACAACTATGTACAGCTCTACCCCACCAGAGGCGCTGCTGCAGAACTTCACAATCATGATTTCATGGACATGATTTATAGGGGTTGGAAGTTAATCGATAAAGCTAGAAGAGTTAAAAATGGAAGCGATGCCCCAATAACTCCAAAAGTAGGTAATTTCAAAGTAGACCTCAATCCCATTTTCAAAAATCAGGTCATAATGAATCCACAAAGGTATGCCTACCCGGCATGTGCAATAACTGTTAGATTTTCAGCATTGATGAGACTTGCAGACTATCCATGTCTTTTAACAAGTGAACCCATAACTGCAACACTAATGACAAACATTATTGCACTACATAAAGAAACTCCGGGAGCACCTGCAAGAGTCTGTAAAGATTGTGCAACAGCCTGTTTAGTAGACTTCAGACACCAATACTGTCAGTATAAAGAAGCAATCTAACTAACTATTCTTCATTTTAAAGGAGGGGGAATATGAAGTGTTATCTATGTAAATTAGAAGGAAAAGATACAGATGCAGTTGCTTCGTGTATCGTTTGTGGAATGGGAGTTTGTATGAATCACGTTGTACGTGAAGAAGTTGACCAGTGGGAAGGTGGCTATCCATTCCCGGCTACAAAATTAAAAAAAACTATTCCAAGAATGCTCTGTATGCCTTGCTATAATGCACTTCAGGAGGGAAAAAAATGAGCTTGGTCAAAAGATTACTTGCCGAATGCCTTGGAACAGGTGTTTTAGTATTCTTTGGACCCGGTGCTGCTGCAATGACTTTAATGATTACAAATAATACGGGAACTGCAGGAATCGGACTTCTTGGGGGACTTGGAGACTGGTTTGCAATTGGATTTGCATTTGCACTAGCAATTGCCGCAGTAATCTATTCACTTGGACGTGTTTCTGGAGCACATATTAATCCGGCAGTAACTGTTGGTCTATGGGCGGTTAAAAAATTCCCCACAAAAGAAGTAATTCCCTATATTATAGCCCAGTTAACTGGTGCTGCAATAGGTTCCATACTGTTCTTTGCATGTGTTGGACTTGATTCCGTAACAGTCGGGGGGCTTGGAGCTACCGCACCATTTTCAGGAATAAGTTATTTCCAAGCAATACTTGCAGAATTTATTGGAACCTTCCTGTTGATGTTTGTTATTATGGGTGTTGCTGTCGACAAACGCGCCCCAGCGGGATTTGCAGGGCTGGTTATTGGTTTAACAGTCGGTGCAATAATCACAACAACAGGAAATATCGCAGGATCATCATTAAATCCTGCAAGGACTTTTGGACCTTACTTAATAGACAGTATTTACGGCTTAAATCTCTGGTACTATTTTCCGATATACATTATTGGCCCACTTCTCGGTGCAATAGTTGCTGCATTCACTTACGAATACTTAAATCGTGAATAAGGATAAATACCTCTTTATTTTTTTGAAAAATTCTAAAATTTAAAAAAATTATTATGTATTTTAGATAATTTAAAAAGTATTAATATTTTGAATAACAATATATTATTACCATATACCGGGGGCCTAATTATGGGAGCTATTTCAGAATATTTTGAGATTAAAAATGAAATTGGGGAATTAAAAGAGGAAGTTAGTAAAAAAATCAATGATTCGAATGAATTTGCAAACTCCAGATCTGAATCCATGCGGCATATTAATAAAAAAATAATTTCAAAAAAGAAAAGATTAAAAAACGCTGAAAATCGAATTATTATATATTATATATTCCCTTTGTTTATGATTACCATAATTTTAGCCTATTTTTACTTGAGGCTGAATTTTCTATAATATTTATTTAATCTAAAAATCTTTTAAAATCAAAAAATAAAAAAGAATTTAGTGAACTAATTTTTGGAAACATTCTTTACAAACGATTTTACCATCAATTGTTCTTCCTTTAATTTCCATAAATGTCTCTCCACAGTTATCACAGGTAAGTGAAGGGTAAAGTCTTGCTTTTGTTGGTTCTTCAATTTTTACCCATTTCACATCAAACAATTCTTCTTCAGGGGCTTCCAAGAGGTGTTTTATAGCTTCTTTTCTTCTTTCAAACATTTCTTTCTTTTCTTCTTCTGTTAACGTTCCTTCATTGAACTTTTTATTAAATGTTCCAACCTTATCTGCGAGATTGTATTTTAAGTACATTCTAAGCGCTTTGTTGTTGTCCCTTGAATAAAAAGTGTAAACATGCTTTCCGTTATCTTTAAATTTCAAATTTCCTTTTCCAAATGTACATCCAAGCATCTGCTGTATTCCATCAACACTACAGGAGTTATTTTCAACTATTGCAACGAGCTGTTCGTCTTCAGATCTTTCATAGTGGTCAAGCACGTATTTTGAAACTCTGTATCCTATTGCAACCCCAGGACATTCGTGGCCGTGGAATTCAATTGTTTTTTGGTAGTCTTCGTTCAAGTTTTCACCAGTTATTCTAATACTTGCAGTATGGCCGTATTACTTTTTATAAGTTTTTATTAATTTTAAAGTACATTTACAACATTTCCAACCAGAATAATTCCCGGAGGGCATGCATTTTCCAATTTTGCCTTTTCAACGATATTTGAGAGGGTTCCTTTAACCATTCTTTGATTTTCCCTTGTTCCATCCATCAAAATTGCAACTGGGGTATTTTCATTTCTTTTTGGGTTTTTCAATAATTCTTTTACGTGTTTTTCAAGAGTCGTAATTCCCATCAAGATTACAATTGTATCTGCATTTAATTCGCTTAATTTGACTTGCATTTCGTTTTCAGCCTTGTCTACCGCTTCGTGTCCAGTTACAACAGTAAAAGACGTTGCAACTTTTCTGTGGGTTACCGGAATTCCAAAAATTTCTGGAACTGATATCGAAGAAGTAATTCCAGGTACCATTTCATATTCTATTCCTTCTTCTTTTAAAGCGAGTACTTCTTCCCCGCCTCTCCCAAATACAAAAGAATCTCCACCTTTAAGTCGTACAACATTTTTATTTTCTTTTGCCTTATTGACTAAAATTTCGTTTATTTCTTCCTGCTTGTAGGAGTGCTTTCCCTTTCTTTTTCCAACATAAATAAGTTCAGACTCTTCTTTAGCATGTTTTAAAAGTTTTTCCCCAATTAAATCATCATAAACAATTACATCTGCATTTTTTATCGCTTCAACGCCTTTTAACGTAATCAATCCTTCGTCACCAGGACCTGCACCAACTAAAATAACTTTCATGATTTTTCCCTTTTCTTTAAATTTTATATAATACTGAGATTTAAGTTCAATTTTATATATAAAATTTGATATTTAATGCTAAAAACTTCCAAACATTAATTTATCGAATAAATTTTAAAATAAATACTTATAAAAGAAATATAAAGGTATATTAAAATATAATATTATGACTATTCTTAAAATTCATGTTTTAAATGATTTTAAAGTAAAATAAGAGCGAAAATATGATAATAAAAGGCATTAGAGATGCAGAAGTCCCTGATGAAATTTTTAAAATGGGCCTTGAATTTCAAATATTAAATGCAGACCTAATTGCTACAAAAACACATGTTTTGCATAGCATATATCAGGCAAAAACAAAAAATAATATATCGAAAAATATCTGGATGGAAATCCTGCTTCGTGCATCCGGACAAAAACAAATATCTAATGCAATAAAAGTCCTTGGTGCAAGAAAGGGAAATATCTGTGTTATATGCACTGATGAAAAAACGTTCAAACAGATTAAAAACATCGTTAATGGGTTCGTTGACGATAGTGTTCTTGAATTAAATGAAGAAAAAGAAAAAAAGATAAGGGAAGTTTTCGAAATTAACCTTCACGGAAAACTAATTGAAAGAGTTTGTGAAAAAATTGCTCTTATCGAGGTTCAATAGTTGGTGTGGTTTATGATAGTCAAAAAAATATCCGAATTAAACGAAAAAGACTTAGATGTCATAATTAACAGGAACAAAACAAATATTTCAGGAATTTTACCAACGGTAAGTGAAATTTTAGAAAACGTTCAAAAAAATGGGGATAATGCCTTAAAAGAATACACTAAAAAATTTGATGGTGTTGAAATTGATAATTTTAAGGTAACTTCCGAAGAAATCGATAAAGCGTACGAAAAAATTGATTCGAAAGTAGTTGAATCCCTTGAAAAAGCTTATATGAATATCAAAGAATTCCACGAAATTCAGTTTAAAAATTTAACAGAATGGGAAGTTGAAAAAAACGGAATTAAAGCAGGACAAATCATCAGATGTGTTGAGAAGGCTGGATGCTATGTTCCTGGTGGAAGGGCATTTTATCCGTCTACCGTTTTAATGACGGTAACTCCTGCAAAAGTTGCAGGTGTCAAAAAAGTTGTTGTAACGTCTCCACCAAACGGAACCGAAGGAAATCCCGCAACACTTGTTGCATCAGACATTGCTAAGGCTGATGAAATATATAAAATTGGTGGAGCCCAGGCTATTGGCGCTCTTGCATATGGTACCAAATCTATTCCAAAAGTCGATATTATTGTTGGACCGGGAAACATCTTTGTAACTGCTGCTAAAAAATTAGTTTACGGAGAAGTTTCAATTGATTTTCCAGCAGGCCCTTCAGAAGTACTTATTATGTGTGATGAATCATCAAATGAAGAATATGTTGCGATGGACTTTTTAGCGCAAGCTGAACACGATCCCAATGCATCATGTGTAATAACCGTTACTTCAAAAGAAAAAGCTGAAAAAATTAAAGAAAGAATTTTAATGGAAATAAAAACTGCTAAAAGAACGGAAATCATTGAAAAATCAATTTTAAATTCTGCAATTGTTATTGGTTCGCTTGATGAATGTATTGAACTTTCAAATGCTTATGCTCCAGAACACTTGGAAATAATGACAAAAAATCCAAGAGAAGTACTAAAATCAATTGAAAATGCTGGAAGTATTTTTTTAGGAAACTATGCGCCAGTTCCAGTTGGAGATTATGCAAGCGGTACAAACCACGTTCTTCCAACGTCCGCATGTGCAAAAATGTATTCTGGACTCAGCGTTGAAACATTTATTAAAAAACCAACAGTTCAGGAATTGACAAAAGAAGGTTTAATGGAAATTGGAAATATCGTAACCACTCTTGCAGAAGCAGAGGGGCTATTTAACCACTCTGAAGCGGTTAAAAGAAGGTTAAATTAAAAAATATTAAAAATCGATACTGTCGTGAAAAAATGATGCAGCAGTTAAAAATACTTATATCAGTTTTTGTCGTTATGATGATTTTAATGGTTGGAATGAAGACTCTGAATGATTCAGAATTATTGGATACCACGGATTCATTTACCGAAACTTATTTTGACTATGCAGATTCGACTTTGGAACTTTCAGAAAAGGTTGTAAATACTACAGAAAATATTTCTGGAAATAGTTCAAAAGAAGAAGCTATTGAAACTGTATCTCAGGCCGTTGAAGACTTTGACGATTCGTTAGATTATATAATGAATATGGAAAAATACCTAAATGACCCAGATTATTCTAAAGAAAGTGAAGAAGAAGTTCCCGAAACTCCTGAAAAAACAGAACTTAAGACTCCAGAAACAGAACCTTCTGAACCTGAAGATGGAATTGTTATTGAAGTTGACTTAAAATAATATCTTTTTTATTTTTTAAGGTGTAATAATGCTTTTTATTGATTTTTGTAAAATTCTTGATAAAATTGAAAAAACTACGAAAAGGCTTGAAAAAACAGACTATTTTGTTGAATTAATCGATTTTATCAAAACTAATGGAAAACCTGAAAATTTAAAACAAGTGTCACAAATTACGATTGGAAGAGTTTTTGCAGAATTTGAAAATAAAGAAATCGGTATCGGACCAAATTTATTGCTTGAAGCAGTGAAAACTACAGGAATTTCTGAAAAAGATTTGAAATCAAAAATAAAAGAAACTGGGGACATTGGAATTGCTGTTGAAAATTTAAGTTCGAATATAAAACAGGTGTCATTATTCAGCCAGGCACTTACTCTTGAAGAAGTCTACTCCACATTAAAAAAACTCTCTGAAATTGAGGGAAATTCTTCCCAAAAGAAGAAAACAAGAATAATTTCAAATTTACTTATTTTAGCAACTCCCGTTGAATCAAGGTATATTTCAAGGCTCATTTTGGAAGATATGAGGATTGGAATGAATATTCCAACAATTTTGGCCTCATTTTCAAATTATTTTAATATAAATAAAGAAACTGTTGAAAAGATATACGCAGTAACAAACGATATCGGACTTTTGGGCGAAAAATTGATTTCTGGTTCAAACATTGAAAATGATTCGGAATTACAGCTAAAAGTATTCAGGCCAATAAAACCGATGCTTGCACAGTTAACCCCGTCAATTGAAGCTGCAATAATTGAAACTAAAATGCCCCAGTTTGAAACTAAATACGATGGTGCAAGAGTTCAAGTGCATAAATCAGACGGGAATGTAAAAATATACAGCAGAAGGCTTGAAAATATTACAAATTCAGTTCCGGAACTTGTTGAAGAAATTAAAAAAATAGATATTGATAACATCATTTTAGAAGGAGAATGTGTTGCAATGGATTTATCTTCTGGAAAACCAAGACCGTTTCAGGACATTTTAAGAAGGTTCAGGCGAAAATACGATATAGATAAAATGGCAGAAAAAATAGCTTTAAGAATATATTTTTTCGATGTTTTATACTATGAAAAAGGTTTAATCGACACTCCGCTAAAAGATAGAAGAGAAATCTTAGAAAAATTATTTGGAACCAATAACTGGGATACGGAACTTTCAAAAATTGAAAAAGAGATTTTTTCAAACAAAATGCTGTTTTCGTCATTTAAATTAAACAGTGATGATCCAATCCTTGCAAAAGAATTTTTTAACTGGAGTTTAAGTATCGGGCATGAAGGAATCATGATTAAAAATCCAGATGCTCCATACACACCGGGAAGCCGTGTTAAAACAATGTATAAAGTTAAACCAACACTAGAAAATCTTGATGTGGTTGTAACTCGTGCAAAAATTGGAATGGGAAAAAGAAAAGACTGGTACGGTTCATACGAAATTTCTGTGAAAGATTATGAAGATAATCTGCACGTTATTGGAAACGTTGGAACTGGACTTACTGAAGACGACCTTGAAAAACTCACAAAAATAGTTAATGAGATAAAAATTGAAGATTTGGGCGAAGAAGTAATTTTAGAACCTAAAATAGTACTTGAAGTAACGTATGAGGAAATTCAAACTTCTGAAAAATATGAAATGGGTTATGCCCTACGTTTTCCAAGGGTTGTTCAGATAAGAGAAGACAAATCTATAAATGACATTAATACATTAGATGATGTGAAGAAAATATACGAAATAGAACGAAACAGAAAATAATTTTATTATAAAAGGTGATTATATGGCAATTCACCCTATCGACTTCAGATACGGAACTCCTGAAATGAAAAAAGTATGGGAAGAAGAAACAAAACTTCAAAAAATGTTGGAAGTTGAAGCAGCGCTCGCTATGGCTGAAGCAGAACTTGGAATGATTCCAAAAGAAGCTGCAGAAGAAATAAACAGGAAAAAATCAACCGAATTTGTAAAACTTGAAAGAGTGAAAGAAATTGAAATGGCGACAAGACACGATGTTGTTTCAGTTGTAAAAGCTTTTGCAGAACAGTGTGAAGGAGATGCTGGAGAATACATCCACTTTGGTTCTACTTCAAACGATATTATTGATACTGCACAGTCCCTCCAATTTAAAGATGCTTTTGAAGTTTTAGAAGAAAAATTAAAAACATTAAGAGGAGAACTCTTAAAAAAAGCAGAAGAACATAAAAACACGGTTTGTATTGGAAGAACACACGGACAGCACGCAGTTCCAACCACATACGGAATGAAATTTGCATTATGGGCTACAGAAATTCAAAGGCATGTTGAAAGACTTGAAAGCTCTAAAAAAAGGCTCTGTGTTTCAATGATCACAGGTGCAGTTGGTACAATGGCTGCAATCGGTGAAAATGGAATTTTAGTCCACAATAGGGTTGGGGAAATCTTAGAACTTGATCCTGTTTTAATTTCAAATCAGGTTGTTCAAAGAGACAGACACGGAGAATTCATGGCCACTTTAGCATTGATTGCACAAACTTTGAATAAAATTGGAGTTACTGTAAGAAGTATGCAGAGAAGCGAAATTAAAGAATTAGAAGAAGAATTTGATGCTTCAAAACAGACCGGATCATCCACAATGCCACACAAAAGAAATCCAATTACATTTGAACAGATTTGTGGACTTTCAAGAATTGTAAAAGCAAATGCGCTTGCAGAATTTGATAACATTCCCCTTTGGGAAGAAAGGGATTTAACAAACTCATCTTCTGAAAGATGTCTGTTCCCAGAGTCATGCGTAATTTTAGACCATATCTTAAACCTTTCAATAAAAGGAATGAGAAAATTAAGCGTAAATCTTGAAAACGTTAATAAAAACCTCGAAATGACAAAAGGATTAATCATGGCAGAAAGAGTTATGATGTTTTTGGCAAACAGTGGAATGGGCAGACAGACAGGTCACGAAACCGTTAGAAGATGCGCAATGAAAGCTCATGATGAAGGTAGACACTTAAAAGAAGTACTTTTAGAAGAACCTGAAGTCATGAAATACGTTTCACTTGAAGAAATTGAAAAAATGTTTGATTATAAAACATACATTGGTTTAGCTCCAGAAATTGTAGAAAACGTACTCAACGAAGCTAAAAACTGGGAATAATTTAAAAAACTCTATTTTAAAATTTTTAATTTTGATATTCTTTACTATTTTAAAAAAATAAAAATTAAAAAAATTTATTCAAATTTATAATATACTTTAGGTCCAGTTTCTGAAGAATAAACTGAAATCAATTCATCATTTAAATAATAATTTACCGTAATTATCGAGTTTTCTGCAATGACTCCTGAATTTCTAATTGAATCGATAATGCATTTTCCGTAACAGTCCGTATTCCAGTTCGTATTCAAAGTTACCGAACCAATAAAATCTTTATTTACCATAACTGTTATTTCAGACCAGCTATTTTCAGAATTATTTATTTCCAGTATTTTTCCACCGGAATTTTTTATTATGGAAGTAAATGCGTTCGAAATCTCATCCCTCTGATCTTTATCATCGGAACTGTAATTTGAATTAATACATGCACAGAGTGACATTAATATTAACATAATAAACAAAATTCCGGAAAATAATCTAATCTTTTGCATAAAATTACCCCATATCTTAATACATACTTGTCTTAAGAAGTATATAGTATTTTCGATTAATCGGGATTAAATCGATTTTAAGAATAAATCAATTAAAATTCCAATTACATACATTATTCGAGTTATCCCGATATGAACAAATTTTGTCTTATTCTGTCTCTGAATTTTACGTCTATATAAGCAGACATTATGAAACCAGAACATATACAAAAAAAACGCTTATAGAAAAAATTAAGGAAATGTACTAAAAATATAAAAATTGCAATAGTTCGTATCCGGTATTCTATAGGTTATACGGGCATGTTTATTTTCATTCTTTATTCCGTTTTTCAGGAACTGAATCGTGGTTCCATATGAACAGAAATATCTGCACCAATTCTTGATGTATATGTCTAGAAAATAGTACTTAAAACGAGTAGCATTGTTATTATGTATCGGAATGAGTATATAATTAGTAAAATATAATTGATTTAAAACGAAATCGTGAAAAAATGAAAGTTTTTATAGTTTCTGATGGGCCTTTTGGGGAACGGGCATATGATACAATTAAAAAAGAATTTGAATGCGAATACATTATTTTAGATATTCCAAAACCAGAATCTATTGATGATTTTACAGAATTTCCAAAAGAACAGCTTGAAAAAATAAAATCTGCGGATATTTTGATTACTTACACGCTAAATCCTGACATTACACTAGATCTTGTCGAACAGGTTCATGATAATGTTGGATATATCATAGTTGGGGCTTGGAAAGGAAAAGGATTAAAAAACCAGCTTGAATCTTTTAAAAACGTGATATGTCCCGATATAATGTGTGAACTTGAAGAAAACGGAAATAAAGTTTTTGATGAATTTGTATTGAAATTTGGAAAACCTGAAGTTGAAATTAAAGTTGAAAATGATGTTGCAACAGAAATAAAAGTTATAAGAGGCTCCCCTTGTGGAGGGACTGCCTTTATTGCAGAAGATTTGATTGGAAAAAATATTTCAGATATTTCAACAAATGCAGGTCTTAGAATACAGCACTACCCTTGCAGAGCTGGAAGAATCAGACTTTTTTCAGACGAAAAAAGTGGGCGATACAAAGCTGCTACATTCCATCATGATGCATTTGAAAAAGCATTGAAAAAAAGGTGAATAAATGAAGATTGCAATTACTGGAAAAGGTGGAGTTGGAAAAACAACATTTTCTGGAACTTTAGCCTGTATCTTATCAGAAAAATACAAGGTTTACGCAATAGATGCAGATCCGGACATGAATTTAGCATCAAGTCTCGGCATAACTGAAAAAATAATTCCGATTTCAAAAATGAAAGAATTAATAAAAGAAAGAACGGGTGCTGAACAGGATTCATCTTTTGGGGAAGTTTTTAAAATAAATCCTAAAACAGGTGATCTTCCAGAAAAATTATCTGTAAATTACGACGAAAATGGAAATTTAAAAATAATGGTCATGGGAACTGTTGAAAAAGGGGGAACCGGCTGTGTTTGCCCTGCATCCGTTCTTTTAAAAGCACTTATCAGAAATTTAATCCTAAAAAAAGATGAAGTCGTAATTTTGGATATGGAAGCTGGAATTGAACATTTAGGTAGGAAAACCGCAGAAGCTGTTGATGTAATGATTGTTGTTTCAGAAGCAAGTTCAAAATCCATGGAAACTGTTGAAAGGATTAAAAAACTTGCAGAAGAAATTGGAATTAAAAAAATCGTATGTGTGTTAAATAAAATTTCAAATGAAAATGAAAAAAGCTTTGCAGAAGAAAATTTAAACAGAATTGGCCTTGAAATACTCGGATGCATTCCTTATGATTCAGAAGTATCTGTTGCAGATATGAAAAGAGAACCTCTCGTTAATTATGAAAATTCAAAAGCGCAGAACGAAATTAGAAAAATTTCAGAAAAAATAATGAATCTTAAAAATTAAAAAAGTAAATAATTATAATTCAGTAACAACTATTTTATGTCCTTCTAAATCCAAAACATTGAATTTAGCCTTGATCTCTTTTTTATTATTTAATATATCGTAAAGTTCTAAAGTATCGCCATTTACGACTATTTTCATAACATCAGCCATTATTACAGTACCGTCGTCTAGATAAACTGCTGATTCACACATAACTATCGCCTCCGTTACTAATTACCATATTTATCTATTGATTGGAATACTTTTATAAATTGTTAATTTCTTTTAAATTTAATAAATTAAAAGATGTAGTTATTTATCCCCGTACATTTTTAGGGAGTCTATAACGATATCCATGTGCGATTTTTCTCTTTTAAGTTCTTCTAAATCTTCTACAGAGAATAATTTCAAAACATTGCTTTTGCATGCTTCAACACATGCAGGAAGCAGTCTATCTGTTTCAATACAAAGCGTGCATTTCTGAACTGATTTTTTATCATTGTTTATCGTAAGTGCTCCAATAGGGCATGCAATCATACAAAGCCTGCATAATATACAGGATTCTTCGTCAACTACAAGTGCACCATCCAATTCTTCGATAGCATTTACCGGACAGACCTGTTTACATGGCGCTTTGTCAGGATGGCACTGCAAACAAAATACGGGGATTGATTGAGTTTTAATAGCTCTTGCAACCCCGTGTTCTTTTTTACATGCTTCTATACAGTCGTTGCATTCTGTACATTTTCTTGCGTCAATTACCATTAATGATTTCATGAAATCACCATATCTTTGCTAAGAAAGCCGGGATTTCTGAAGAATCTCTCGTACCGACAATAACTTCCCATCCAGATTCATCTTCAATTTCTCCCGATACAGATGCTGCAAGTCCTGGAATGATTAGTTTTCTGTGGTTAACTAATTTTTCGACTCCCGTATCTTTTATGAGTTCGGCTGCTGCTTTTCCGTTAAATTGTCCGCCTGCAACAGCTACGTCAACTGCTTTTCCAGTCGTATCAAGTACTAGTAAGTAGCAGTTTACTTTTCCAGACTTCAAATCACCTGCAACTGTATAGTAAGTTAATGCAAAGTTTGTAGTCATGATTACTGGCGAATTTTCATCAACTGTTCCAAATTCATAGATTTTTGATTCAACTGACTGTGGTTTTCTCGGGTCAGTGTACAGACTCTGTCTCAAGGTTAAAACGGGCATCATTTCCCAGATATCTACACCGTGTAAAATCATTACATCAGCATACCTGTTCATGAGTGCTGCTGCAGTTGTTGCTTCCTTCATTTTTGTTAATATTTCATCTTCTTTTGGATTTATCCAGCAGACAGCAGGAACTGCTAAAATTGGGAATCTGAAATCTTCATCTTTCCCTTCAACTGCAAGCCTTCTTATCATGATGAAGTTGTCCATTGTGTCTCCGATTGCTTCACCAATGTATGTTCCAGGGTCTAAAACTATATCTTTAACACCAGATTCCCTCAATTTTCTTGAGATTTGTTTCATTTTTTCGAGATCGTTTGGAACGAATAATGCTACGGGACAGTTGTGTTTTAATGCTAAATTTGCCATTTCATCGATATTATTTTCAGTTGCTGCATATATTAAAGGTCTTTTTGGCCCGAGTACGTCAAGTGCAGCTTCCATTGCATTGGAATCGAATGAACAGAGAATTACCGGAATTTCTGCGTCTTTTAATTTTTCTGCTGCTTTTTTGAATTTTTCCGCATCTCCGGATTTATTTCTTAAGGCTACTGCATCTAATTTAAGAATTTCACCAGTTCTTTCAAATTCCAAGTTTTTGATTTCTGCTAATTTCTGATCAAATGCGGAATCATCCATATCATCGCTTAAATCAACTGCCAATGCTGTTTGATTGTAGTAAGTAAGTTCATATCTATATAATACCTCGTCTCCACCAATTGTTACTGCCTTATCACCAGTTCCAATCTTAATTTCTTTTACTGCTGGAGCGAGTACGTTTGTTAATTTTTCAAAGTCAGCACCTTTAAGTTGAGGGCAGCTTGAAAGTTCTGCTTCCTTTTGGGATAGTTTAGCCGCGAATGCCATACATGATGCTTCGCCACATTTTCCGCAGTTTGTCTTAGGAAGTAATTTGTAAATATCCATTGCTGTAACTTTCACTTTTAAAACCCCCTTAGAATTTATTTATCCAGTCGGAAATATCCCGGGATTCTTTTGATTTATATTCGTAAGTGAGTGTTGTTCCAATTTCTTTCAATGTTTTAACTGAAAGCGGGTGCAACATCATGAATATGTCAACTCCACAGAGCATCATTGTAAGGCCTGTGACAACTTCCCAAATAGGTCCCCTGTACTTTGTAGGCCCCCATTCGTCTTTTTTCATCCAGGCTTCTCTTGAACCCCATGCATTTGTTGTTCCAGAAGACATCGGCATCTGTAAAATTTCTTCTCCTTTCAATGCGGAAAGTCTTGTTCTTGTCATTACATCGATTGAAAACTCGATACCGTAACCAAGCGCGCATGTTGTTGGGTCCATTACAATATCGTTATGGGTTAAACCCTCTTTCATGAGTGCTTTGTTTAAAACTTTCTGCATATTTACGTCAGAAATTGCCCATGAAAGAACTGCATGGTCGTGCTTGACTGCTGCCTGTGCAATTTTTTGATAATCGAGATCAAGGTTTGCTGAAGCCAAAAGACATCTTTCACCATCTGCAACCTCCGCAGCCATTTCAAGAACAAGCGGGTCTTTTTTAGGATTACCTGAACCGCCAATTACTAATGGAACTTTTACGGCCTGTAAAACTTCTTCGAGGTCTTTTGCAGCGTCTTTTAATGATTTATCTTTAACTTTTGGGTCAGTTCCAATCAAGTGAAGTGTAATCATATCTGCGCCAAATTCTTTAACGGCTTTTTCTGCCCATTCTCCAGGGCTGTGCATTACATCTTCAAAATTTTCCTTGATAGGCCTTGGTAGACCATTCATTGGAATATCAAATACATCGAAAGTAACAGTTGGTGCATTTGGTTGAGGTTCTTCAAATCTGTAAAGGCTTGTCTGTCCACCAAGTTTAACGGTTTTTCTGTTTTTTCCACCGAGTTTAACTTCGTTTACTTTTCCAGCGTAGTCTTTTACAGGGTATTTGAATTCAATCTGACTTTCGAATTCTTTTTTAGCTTCAATCTGTTTTTCAACAACTTTTTGAACGACATTTTGTAATGTAGGCATTATGGTAAGTTCCAACTCATCTACATCCATTCTAAACTCGTTTATTTCGATCGAATCGGTTTTTTCGAGTAATTTTAGAATCTGTGACATCGTATCCATGATTTCACATCCAGTTATCCTAAGATTTTTTCAACGATTTTTGAAACGGAATTTACAGTCTCTGAATCATCAGGAAGTTCAAATAAAGGTTTTCCTTCCATATCATAGCTTGCTGTAAGTTCGTCGTCGTATATTATTCCAATAATGTCTAGACCGAAGTCTTTAACTGTTTCACGAACGCTTTTTTCGTTTTCAGGTTTTATCCTGTTTAATACAAGGTATAACTTTTTAAAACTGATATCCAGTTCTTTTGCAAGCTCTTTAATTCTGCTAGCAGTTAAAATTCCTCGTTTTGATGAGTCAGTAACTACAAGTAGAGTATCAACATTTTGAGTAGTTCTTCTGCTCAAATGTTCGAGTCCTGCTTCTGTATCGATTACTACAATATCATAATTTGAAGAAACCGTTTCAATGATTTTTCTGAGCATGTTATTTACAGCACAGTAACAACCACTTCCTTCAGGTCGGCCCATTACAAGAAGATCAAATTCTGGAGTTTCAATAATTGATTCCATAATTTTATAGTCTAAACTATTCCACATATCCATTTCTGGAGATGTATTTCCAGATTTAACTTCTTTTTTCAACTCTTCCCTTGCATCTCCAACGGTTTTTGTCACTTCCACTCCAAGAGCTTCGGGTAGGTTAGAATCCGGATCTGCATCTATTGCCAGGATGTCTTTTCCACGTTTAGTGAGATTCCGAACTATTAAAGATGAAAGAAGAGTTTTTCCAACTCCGCCTTTTCCGGTAACTGCGATAATCATTTTAACATCCTATTTCTTTTTTATGATAATTTTTTCAGCATAAATTTTCGCATTTTTAAGTATAATTTTGATTCCACCCGATGTAGGAATTGCCATTTCAGGAATCTGTGCAAATTGAACGAGTTCTCCTGCAGATTCTACCTCAGCTTCTTCCATTTGTTCTTCAACAGGTGCTTCTAATTCAGCAATTCTTTTGAGAACGGGATGGTCTTTTTCGGTTAAGAATTTTTTCAAGTTGTGAATGCTTGAAACATCTTCTTCAGTTGCAATTTTGTTTCTCAATTCTTCAGGAATTGATTCGAGAACTTTTTCCTTAATTTCTTTTGGAAGCCATACAATTCTTTCATATCCGCCATCAGCCTGTAAGAATTTTGGTGATCTCATGTATTCAATACAAAGACCTGCAAACCCTTCAACCTGCTTTCCACCGGAACACTGTCCTGCCATTGCGGAAAATGGAATTCCCATTGGAGTATCTCCTTTAAAATCCCTGTGAACAATTCCAATTCCATCTACTTCAGGAATGTAAAATGCTACAGCTTCAAAGCAACCGCATGATGTGTGTGGGTGTCCAAAGATACTGTGTAAATATACTTTATCAAATGTGCCCTGTGATTTATCAGCAACGGTTGAATTTAATGTAGTATATTCTCCAGTAACGGGATCTAACAAGTCTCCTTTTGGAACTTCAAATATTGGACCTTCCGGATCAATTTTTGCAGCAGCCCTGCAATCAAACCAGTTAATTCCACCACATAAAGCAGGCCTGTCAGGCGTGATTATACAAACGTGAGTTGGAGCAAATGACTGACACATGATGCATCCGTAAAACACGTCCACATCATCTTCGCTCAAGTCTCTTGCTTTACTGTCTCTTTTTTGATATTCTGAAACTGCTTTTTCAACAAATTCTTTTACTTTTGTTTCTTCAGTGAATATTTTAATTGAAATTGCTTCGATGATTGGAAATTCATCTTTAAAAAGTATTGAAAGAGCCTGTCCAAGATGCTTTAATTCAAAACCTTTTGCATGAGAATCTTTGCTTACTCTGCACCAGATTTTGTCTCTTTGGTTTAAGTGCATGAAACCTTGAATATAGTTACAGATTTCGTGAATCCTTCTTTCAATCACTCCTTCGAGATCTTTTTCAAGTTTTTCTCCAGAAACTTCCATCAATAGTCCAAATGGATAGATTTTTCCTTCTTCCATATCTTTAAGTTCTGGACCGATAACTTCAACTTTTCCGTCTTCGGCATTGTCAGAAACTAAAACTAGCTCTGCACCAACTGACTTGGGGCCTGCAAGTTCTACAAACATGTTTGCTGCCCTTATCCTTTCTCCTTCGTACATCGGACTTATTTCAACAGGTATATCTCCAAACATGGGTATCTCCCTTAAATTTTTGACATTTTTTCTAAGTAGTTTGTCCATTCAGAATCAGACATATTCGGAAATGATGCATCAGCATTTGAATGAAAATATTTACAGAGCGTCACTGTTTTCAAATGCGGCGCAAAATGCTTGAGTGATGAGAGACCTTGTGATGCGAGGTAGTATGTGACCCCAATAAATAATACAAGGTCGTGCTGTCCTTCACCGTTTATTCCTTTCCATTCGGGATCTTTCAAAAGATTTACGATCTCAATTGTACCGTACCTTTTAGATTTAATACCGTTTTCAGTTAAAGATTTGTAAATATTCCCCGTAGCTGCAACAGGCAGATTCCACGTTTCTACAATCTCTTTGCATTGCGAAATTAACCCTTCATCATCTTTTATAAGAGATCCTATCACGAATAGAGGGTTCTTAGCCTTTTTTAACATCATTTTAGCAATTGCAGGTGTTACAAGCATTCCATATTTTGGGCCTGCAATTACAGTTGGTTGCCAGGGAGTAGTTCTATTTCCATCCATATTTTCACCCTATTTCCTCCCTAGTAATGAGGGTTCTTTTGGAGCTTCCCTTGGAGTCCAGTTTTTACTTGTTAAATCATCCATCACGTCTTTTTTATAAGTAATTGGAATGTCTCTTTCATTTCTTACAAATAATTCTAAGTCAGGTGGAATTTCGCCAAAGTATTTTTTATACAAATCAATGTAATGTGAAAGTTTTAACTGTCTTCCTTTAGGCGTATCATTTGGTCTTATACACATTTTTACGGTGCTTACGAGTGCTTCTTCCATAGTTTCTGCAGCATAAAGCAGGTGTTCTGGAGCGGGTTCTCCCTTAACCGTTTCGCCACTCCTTAAATCGTTGATGTCCCACATATCTTCTTTATCAATTCTTCCAAGGTAGAGCCTTCTGTATTTTGAACTGTGTGGTCCAAGTACTGCAGGAACTCCCCATCGGTTAAAGCCTGATGCAATTGCGGCTGCTTTTTGTGAAAATGCACCCCAAGCTACACCACAAGCTCCAACTCTGTTTAAGATGTAGTCTGCAACTTCTTCGAAGTTTCCAGAGAGTGGCTTTTTAGCAAAGATGTTTGCAATTTTTATGCAAGCTCCCGAAATGTGGGCATTTGAAACACATGAACCGATATTTGCAAGCCCACTGGCATCAAAAACTCCATCATATTTTTCATAGAGTGTCAGCCCATCCTCATCAATGTATTCCCCAATTGACATTGCAGAACATCCGGTTGCTACAACGATATACCTTCTTTTTAGGAGTTCTTCAGCCATTTTTGCAATTTCTATTCCGCCGTTTGGATAGTTTGAACATCCTACAAATGCAACTACTCCAGGAATATCCCCTAATACGATAGGGCCCCCAACTTTTCTAATTTCGACATCTTGAACTGGACCTCTTCCAGCCCGTATTTTAAATTTCTGGTTCTTTACAAGATGATCTCCAGCTTTCGTTATAAATGAAACGAGTGGTAAGTTTCTTTCACACTCTTCCTCACATCTTCCACAGGTGTAGCACATATCGTATTCATAAAGGTCTGCAAGTTTTTTGAGGTCACCTTTAGCTGCGGCAGTTACTGCATCCATTATTGGCCTGTTGTTTGGACAAACTCTAACACACCAACCGCATTCTGTACATTCTTTTGCAAGTTTTGGAATTTCAGAAATATCTGGAAGACATTTTAAAGATTTTCTTCTTTTTGCAATTTTTTTAGCAACTTCCACTGCAACTTTTCCTACTTTTTTAGGCTCGAGTATAAGTGCACCATCGATGTTTCCATTAACTAATTCGTTGATTACTAATTCAGTGTCTTCTTTTGTTTTATCTGGAAGTCCAAGACACATTTTGTCAGTTGTTGCAATAACCACTGCACCGTTTCGCTTAGCTTCTTCCAAAACATCTGTTCTGACACACTGTTCGTCAACCACGATAACGTCTGAAACACCACTCCTGATGAATTTCATCTGTTTTGATAGCGGACCGATAACTTTTGCAGCCTGATTGTACCTTGTTATATCTATTGCAGTACAGCAGATACCACAAACTTCAACATCTTCGTAGAGATCGTTGTCTTCAATATAATCGAGTATTTCTGCGCCAGGTGCTACGTTGTGACCGATACAGAGTACTACTGGTTTATCTTTATCGACGGTTCCAAGACCCAGTTCTACAAGTGGTTCGTCACCATCTCCTCTTGGCATGTCATATGCAACAATTTGAGTAATATCTGCTACTTCCCTTGCAAGATCATCCATCATTCCTGCGTGAAGTGCCTTAGATTCAAAATCAAGAGCGTTTCCCTCCTGACCTGTATGGCATGCTGAAAGAAGATGCGATAACTGTTCTTCGACGTAAGATAAAGATTCATCCAGATCACCAACAGTAACTGGTTTTTTACCGATAACTGTTCGAATTATCGGAGCTTCTATCTCAATATTTTTACCCATATCTACGGGAAAATCCTTTCCTTTTTCTTTGATTACGTGGTGGAGCATGTGTCTTCCATGTCCTGCGTGAGCTGCAGTTCCGATACATGATGCTAAAAGAACAGTTCTAGCCTGTTGAGCTTCAGCAGTAATTCCACAAGCTCCTTTTTTACCAAGTAAATCACACTTTCCGTACGTACAGAAACAGCACATGTCACAGAAAGGTGCATAGAAAGGAGGGTATCGTTTTAATAATTTAAAATCCCAAGATCTCAAATCTGTAACACTTGGTTTTGGTGTAGGCCCCATAGGTTCGTCCAATTCTTGTTTTGGTCTGCCAATGGATACCTCACCAACTGATATTGAAAGCTTTTTCGTCTTCCAAAAATCGTCATCAAGTTTTCTACCATTTTTTTTGTATGTCATGACCATCACCTAATTGTCATGATTTATAATGACAGTTTACAATATATATAGTTTAGTGAAGACTGGCTCAAAATACCACTAACCACATTTAAAGGTAGGATGTTGGAGGTAATAATAAACTTTACTTGAAAATAATATTAATATTTAAATAAATATTTTTAATACGTAATTTTAAAAATCTACGGCGTTTGTGCCATTAAAAAAATATATGTTTATAACTTTATTTAATAACATTGGTAATATTACTTATGCCTATTATGTTTATTTTATTTCGTCCACATTTTTCTAAATTTCATCATACAATAAATTACTCAAATACCCGATTTTTTCAGGCGGAGTTTTAAACACACGTTCTGTAAACTCAAACTTATTTTCAATTTTTTCTAAAATTTCTTTCAAAATATTGCGTTCAATTCCAATTTCATGACTTGAATCAATTAAAGCTCGTTTAATTGTCCTATTCCTGTGTTGGAATATTGCTTTTAAAACTTTTTTGAAAAATTCTTCGTCTTTAACATGATATTTAGGTTCCCGTTTTGTCAATTTTACAATAGCAGAATTTACATCTGGTTTTGGGGAAAATGCACTTGGTGGAACTTTGCAAATAAATTCAACATCTGCGTTATACTGAACTGCAACGCTTAGCCTACTGTATTCTTTAGTATCGGGTTTTCCAGCCATTCTCTTTGCAAATTCGTACTGGTACATCAAAACAGCTACTTCAAAATCTTCTTCTAAAAATTTAAATGTTATTGGCGAAGAAATTTGGTAAGGCAGATTTGCAACGATTTTATTAAATCCAAGAGTTTTTAAATCAACTTTTAAAGCATCTGACCAGATAATTTCAACATTTTCAAATTCAGATGTTATTTCATCTGCAAAAGGTTTCAATCGTTCATCAAGTTCAATTACATAAACTTTTTTTGCGATTTTAGCAAGTTCTTTTGTCAGTGCCCCTTCTCCGAGCCCAACCTCTAAAACGATATCTTTATCGGTTAGTTCTGCACGATTAATTGCTTTTTTAACGAAATTTTTATCTTTTAAAAAACACTGGCCTAATTTTTTAGACTGTCTCATCATTTCACGTTTAAATAAGTACTACTTGTTTAGAAATTGTTTTTGCTTTATTTAAAAAAGGTTCTCTGTTCACGTGTGGAAATAAATCTACAAAACAGATGTCTCCAGTAACATTTAGATTTAAAAAGTCTGAATTAATGATTTCAATTCTTTCAAACACTTCTTTTGAGAAGTTTAGTTTCAAGTTATATATAACATCTTTTAATGCGTGGGGGTTTATGTCTGAAAATATAACCTTTTTCGCACCTTTTTTTAGTGCTGCTAGCCCCAACGTACCTGAACCGCAGAATCCATCGATCACGACTTTTCCGTTAAGATTTAATCGATCAATTTTTGCAATCTTTGGATTAAATGGCCTTGGAAATTCGATATGGACTTTTGACTGGTTTTTACAGATAACTACACAATCCATAATTGATTTTAAAACAAAAATATCGCATCGAAAATCGTCTCCCGCAATGAGAGAATTTACCTCACCCGAATCATCTGCACGACTAAGTTCCGTATTTTTTGAACTATTTGAAATAACCCCTTTAACTTCAGGTATTTTTAATATTTCCTTTGCACAAGGTTTTGATACATCTTTCATCACAATTAATTCATCGTTAGACACGACAGGCAAATATTTTAAAGGATATCCAATTTCTACAAGCGGAGTTCCAGCATCCCTCAAAGTTACAGCGTTTAAATCATTATTTTGAAATTCATCAAATTCAACCATTAAATTTAACACATCAAGCATCACATCATCTAATTGAGAATGTCCGCAATCACATTTTCTTTTTCGTTCATTGCGTTTTAAATCAGCTAATGAAATTGTTTTAGAAATTGGCCCGTTACAATTGTTGCATGGTTTATAAGACCGTAATTTGTCGATAACCGCCCCCTTCGATAACATAACATCCCCCAAAAAAAGTTTAATTAATTTATGAAAAAACGGATATAATTAATTTTTTAAATGAAATTAGTGGATTTTTAAAAATTTTAAATTTTAAAAAGGAAATAGAATAATTTAAAAAAAAAGGTAATTATCTAAGCAAATTAACAACGTTTGCTTCGATCTCTTCTTTTGGTCTTCCAGTAATACTTGCAAGTCCTTCTGCAAAGATTACCGCGTATTTCATAACATATTTTTTCTTCTGCTCTTCTTCTTTTTCTCTTCTGATTTTTGAAATGTGTTTTTCGAGTTCTCTTGCACAGATCATTAATGACTGTCTTATTTCATTAAAAATTTCCTCATTTTCTTCATTACTTGATGCAATTGCTTGTTTTCCTGCTGAAGTATATGGGATGTGCGTTGAAATAAGATTTACAAATACAGTAACTGGCGCATCTTCGTCACTTCTAAGGCCATACCTTCTCCAGTTAACGCTTTTAACAGCATTTGTTAAACCACAACCCGATGTATCAAATAATAATGGAACGTGGTTTGAAAATCTCATGATTTCCATTTTTTTGGATTCATCCCCACTTCTTCCAGCTTCTCCACCGTATGCAAGACCGACTTCAACTGCGAAAGGAATTCCCCCTTTGTAAGTTTTAGGTTTTCTTGTTAAGGTCTTTAAAAATTCTGGTTCAAGAGTGTTGAGTGATTTTTCAATGTTTTCTTCACCAATTGGCCTTAAACCAACTGTTGAAGGTGCCATGAAATCCATATCCTGTAAAACGTTTACGATAATCTCAGAATCTTTCCATGTCATTTCTTTTGGATTTTTCTTTAAGAGATCCCTAATTGCTTTTCGGTATTTTTCAAGCTCGGTATCTGAAACCATTGCAAGGTCTACAAGGGATTTTACAAATTCTTCGGGTGATTTTGTAATGTTTTTTAATTTCCTTCTGAATTCATCGAGTAATGAAGCATTTAAATATTTTTTCTCCATGTATTCCATGAAATTTTCAGGTTTTTTCTTGAAGTGGTTTTTTTGCTCTTTTAATTCTTCGTCATCCAATTTTTGAACTAAGTACTGCGTTACAAGGTACTTCATACAGTAGGTTTTTAATTCACCCAAACCTTCAGGAAGTCCGTTTATAAGCTGCTTTACATCCTCAATTTCTTTCTTATCAAAATAATGGCCATATATATCAAAGTATTTCGTGAAATCAAAGTTTAAATAACATCCTACAATTGTATCCCAGAATACACTTGAACGGTAGTTTTCAAGAAGAGTATCTCTTAAAACGTACTCTTCAAGTTCCTTAATTCTTTTCATGGTAACTCTTGAGAGTTCACTATTTAACATGCTTGAAACTCTTGAAGAATCGGTTATTCTAGAAATGTGAAGTAATTCATCAGTTGTTAAACCATATGGGTGAGGTTTCATTACTTCAGGTCTTTCTGGAATATCGTTTACCGTTCTTTCGAAAACGATTGTTTCTTCAGGGTCTTCCAAGGTAATTTTAGCGTGTGGGGCTGAAAGGCTGATTCGTCTTAAGTATTCAAATGGCCCTTGTTCTCTTCTGTTGTAGGTAACGTCCTTAAATTCTCCTTCAACCCTAGTTCCTCTCCAGAATCCTTCTCTGGTTTTGTGTGAAACAACATCCCCTTCGTTTCTCTCAATACTCATTTTAATTTCCATTTCATGAATAGTACCGTTTCCAGTTGAAGTTGTGATTTTTAATGGTTTTCCTGTGGTCATCTGTGCAAATAACAAAACACCTGCAGCACCGATACCCTGCTGACCTCTTGATTGAACCAATCTGTGTAATTTTGACCCTGCAAGCATCTTACCAAATACTTTTGGAACAAATTCTGGAGGAATACCTGGCCCATTATCCTCAATATTAACTCCAAATGTTTCAGAACCTATTTTTTTAATTTCAACCGCAATTTCAGGAAGAATTTCAGATTCTTCACATGCGTCAAGGCTGTTTGTTACAAGTTCGTGTACGATCGTAGTCATACTCCTTAATCTACCACTGTAACCGAGCATATGTCTGTTTTTTCTAAAAAACTCTGAAATTGAGTGTTCTTTAAATTCGTCAAATAAGCTTTCTTCGACAACCACGTTAGTATCTTCAGCCATTGAATCACCACAGTTTATAATTATAACAAATGCAGACTTAAAACAAAAATCATAATTTACAAATTCGCAACTTTAAATTGTGAATTAAATAATATTTCGTTTTAACTATAGAATACGGGGTATATATAGAGTACGGATATCAGTTTTCTAAAATTTTAACATAATAATCATTTTAAATTAATTTCATATTTTCAATTGGTATCTTTTAGAGCATCTTTTTAAATGATTATTTTTGGTACAACTATCCGCAGAATAAAAATAAAGAAACTATAAATACCGAAGTCTGCAATTTTAAAATAACAAAAATTGGCAAACGAAATTAGGCGATTAAAATGGATTACTTATTTATTTCTTCAAAAACCGACCCTGCAAGTCAAAACATTAAAAAACATGTTCAAAATTACGGCTACAACGTATTTGAACTTGAAAAAAAGTCAACTCAATCAAATTTTTCAGATTTTCCAGACTCTGAAATGTACATATTTTTATCAAAACATGCAAGTGAAAGCAAAAAACCAACACTTACAGTACATACTCCCGGAAATTTAACCGAAGATAATTCTCATGGCGGAAATCCTGAAGAAATTTCTCCCTGCAACCCAGTATTCAATACATTGATGCTCCAAAATATAAATAAATACAATGAAATGGAAGAATACAAAGAACTTGGCTTTGAAGTAAGTTTTGAAGTTTTGCACCATGGCCCAACGGATTTAAAAACCCCGTCTGCATTTGTAGAAATTGGAAGCAGTGAAGAACAGTGGCAGATCGATGATGCTGCAGAAATTATTACAAACTCCTTAATTGATACATTGAACTCAATTCAAAATTCCGAATACGAAGAAAAAGAAAAAATAATTGGAATCGGCGGAGGGCATTATTCTCCAAAATTTACGAAACTTGCGTTAAGGGAAGAATATTACGTTGGATATTTAACTCCAAAACATGCAAAACTCTCTGAAAATATATTGAATCAGTTAATTTCGAAACAGGAATTTGATTTTGTAGGAATCGACTGGAAAGGCTTGTACGGAGAAGATAAAAGAAAATACGTCGAATTTTTCGATGAAAACGATATTTCATGGCAGAGAGTTTAATAGTTATTTATTGAAAAATTAAAGATTAAAAAATATATATTACAACAGGACATAAGTGAGATAGTTTTTAGATTGCAGATGACATTATGAAAGATATCCTCGAAAAATTTAAAACCGGAAATTTAAGTTTGGAAGAAGCCGAAAAAAAATTAAAATTAAATTATTTTGATGAATTAGGCGGCTTTTGTAAACTTGATACCAACAGAAAACTCAGAACCGGGATTCCAGAAGTAATTTATGCTGAAGGAAAACGTTGTGAGGATGTAGCTAAAATTTTAAAAGAACTAGCTTTTAAAAATAACATTGCTCTTGCAACGAGAGTAAATGACACTGAAGAACTTAAAAAATATTTTAAAGACGAAACTGATCTAATTCTAGAAATAAACGAGCTTGGAAGAACTGCTGTTTTAAAAAAACAAGGATTTGAAGTTGAAAAAACTGAAAAAATCGGGATACTTGCAGCAGGAACTTCAGATATTCCCATAGCCGAAGAAGCAGCCGAATCTGCAAAAATAATGGGCTGTGAAGTAATAAAAAATTACGATGTAGGAATTGCAGGAATACACAGGTTATTTACTCCAGTCAAAAACATGATTGAAGAAGATGTATGTTGCATTATCGCTGTTGCAGGTATGGAAGGAGCACTTCCATCAGTAATTTCATCTCTTGTCGATATTCCAGTAATTGGCGTCCCCACCTCTGTTGGTTACGGTTATAAACTGACACCCCTACTTACAATGCTTCATTCATGCAGTCCTGGACTTGTGGTTGTAAATATCGATAATGGGTTTGGAGCCGGCGTTTTCGCAGGACTTATTGCTTCAAATATCTCGAAAAGAATTAAAAGGGGATAAAATGGACATTATTGAAGGAAAATTTGTGAAAATGGGATCGAATTATAAAGAACTTTTTGATGAACTTCCGGATGATTTTTTAGGGCATATTCGACTCTCTTTGAAAAGTAACGGACAATTTAAAGAAAGCCATCTTTTTTTAAAGGATAAGAAAATTATTGCTGGATATTCTGAATACGAAGGGGAATTTTTCGGGAATGATGCTATTTTAAACGCCATGAAAATGGCAGATCTTGGTGCTATTGTTGATATTTTTTCATATACTGATTCCATGTTATCCATGATGCAAAATTCAGATGCAAAATTATTTTCTACAGAAAAACCCGTTAAAAAAAGCGTTGTAGAAAAAAAGAAAGTAATGATTGCAAACGATACAAGAATATCAGTTCCAGAAGGTAGTCCAATAAAATTGGGAGCTTCTGGCGATTTTGAAAAATATTTTGGAAGATATACACTTGTAGAACTCTTCAAAAAGAGTGATGGAAACTATCTAAGGGGGTATATTACATACGATGGACGTTCCCCGATTGCTGCAGTTTATCAGGCGGAAAATAAATTAACTTTTGGAGACATTGCCTTTGAAATTATTAATCGTCTTGTTGAAGAAGATGACAATGCTGCAATTGATGTTTATGAATACAGCAAATCGAAATTGGATTATTTTGTTGAAGAATACCCTGAATCAGTACTTTCAAACAAAATATCAGAACCTGTAAAAACTGAGAAAAAAGCAGAAGTTCCAAATTATGTTCCAAAAGTTGAAGAAATTGAAATTGAAGAAGATCTTGATGAAGGAGAGGCCGTAGAAGTTGAAGAAGAGATTTCAAGAGAAGAATTGATGAAAAAATTAGGTTTAAGGACTCCTGATGATGAAATGATTGAAGATCTTCTTGAAGAGATCTTTGAACCGTCGAAAACAGAAATAAATGCAATAGAAAGCGAACTTTTGGAAAAAATAAACAAGTATCTTGAAGAAAGTACCAATGCCTTACAATTTGACAGCGAACTTTCGATAGAATATAGTGATGAAGGCGAATTTATTGCTAAATGCTTCATAAATACAACATCAGATGGAGAATACGGGGTAAAATCTGCCGTAGATCCAAAAATAATTAAAAAAGACATTACAAACATTTTTGATTCATATGTAATTGACATAATACCAGAAATAACCATAATTAATCAAAAATCCGAGAAACCAGAACCGAACTATTCAGTAAATAAATACGAGATAGATCTTGAAAAAGAACTCAATAAAATAAAAACTAAACATTCAGAGAAGAAGAAAACAGAATCTGAACAATTGAAAGAAAAAATTGAACGCGGAATATATGAATATTTGGAAAATGTAAACGATATATCTGAATTTGAAGTTCATATGTCGCTAAATCAAGATAATGGGAATAAATGTAAGTGTTCAATAGTTGTAGTTCCTAAAAAATTGCTTGGATTTATAAAAGGAAGCTTAAATACGGATAAAATTAAAAAAGAAATTAGTGAAATTTTAACCATGAACAATGTCGAAATTGAATTTTTAAATATTACTGTTGAAAAATTCACTACCTCTTATAGCAAGTACCGATAAAAATAATTAAATATTTTTGATATTATAGTAATACCCATAATCCAACAGAGGGCTTTTATGAACAACATCTACCTGTTCGCAATATCTACGGGGATGGGTTTTATATGTTCTTTCTTAATTTTAAGATTATCCTTACGAAAAAAGAAGAAAGAAAAAACTAAAAAATGCGAAGAATTAAAAGATGAAGTAATAAAAGGACTTCAAAAATTAAAATAAACGATAAAATATCCAAAGGGGTCTAAGAATGGAAAATTTGAGTTTGTTTACAGTTTCACTTGGTGCGGGACTTTTTGGTTCATACTACACACTAATTAAAATGAAAAAAGACGAAAAAAATACCAAAAAAGAAGAACAGGACTTGCTTGAACTTGAAGTAATTGAGGGACTTCAAAAATTGAAAACCCATGCAGTTTCAAAAAATCCTGAAAAAGCATCCGACACCTATGATCTTTTAGAACTTGCCCTTTCACACGATCTTTTGGACGTTACTGTGGTTAACGAGGAAGGTTTAACGATTATTTCCACATTAAAAGACCCGGAAGAAGTTGCTGGTCAGTACAGTGGTGTTTTCCAAACATTGAATAAAATTATGGGAAATGTTGAAAAAACAAGCATAAAATCTGGCGATGAATACATATATATATCAACAATTGAAAAGAACGAAATGCCATTTTATATTATTGCAAATTCTTATATCGAAATGGATCCAATTGATGAAAAAGAACTTCAAAATGAAGTTATTGGAATTCTTGGGCAGTATATTTAAAAAATTAAGGCAAATGATGATGTTATCCCCGGCTGAACTTGTGATGAGCCATTTTATGATCTGCTGATGCCTTTCTTTTTATTTTAATACTATTTCGATAAACTTTTTTTAATTTTATTCATCATTTTCAAAAATGAACAGTTCGTCTATTGTTGCATTCAGCGCTTTTGATATTAAATGGGCAAGTTTTAAGGAAGGATTATATTTTCCTTTTTCGAGAAAACTTATCGTTTCTCTCCTAACCCCAACAAGTTTTCCAAGTTCTTCCTGAGTCATGTCGTACTTTGCCCGATATTCCTTTATTCTTGTTTTCATTCGACATCGCCCTGTCGTTTAAAATATTGCTGAAATAAAAGTGCGCTAATCAGCATTACAAAATAAATTATCCCAATTACTTGCGCAACAGTTATTTCAAACCAGTTAAAGTAATCTACCCAAAATATCAGATTCATTACTAAAAATGTCAAAACCCATGAGTATGCAAGTCCCGCGTTTGCAATCTTTCGGATTCTTTCGTCTTTTGAAGGAACTTCACAGTATTTTATGTGATAATATAAATTATAAATTATTAAAATAACCCCTGCATTTATCAAAATCGCAGTTATTAAATTGCTAACATGAAACACATATTCGATAAATATTCCAAAAAGCATTATTAAAAATCCTAAACTAACTCTATTTTTAAATCTACTGTCCATGTAATCACCTAAAGTTCAGATTTTTCCAAATAATAATTTGAAATCGTTTTTACAATCATTCCGCCAAATAAAGCTGCAATTAAAAACCAGTCGACATGAAAAATTTGGTTTAATGCACTTGTAATAGATTGATACATTATTCCCGCAACTAAAACTAAAACCATTGCCCATGCAGCATTTCTCTCAGATATTGCTTCTATTTTAGATTCTCGCTCATCTTTATCTAAATTAACCATGATATGCCCTATATCAAGCAGTAAAAATAAAACCCACACTACTGTAACGTAAGTTCTTGTTGTTTCATCCCAGTAAGGAAGCGATTGAAATATTATATATGGTAGGATCATTACCGCAATATAAAGCCAGCCCTGCCATGTTTTTGGGTGAAGTCCCCAACCACCATACTTTCTTCTCTCAAACCATTCTGGTTTTCCAAACATACATAATCACCATAAATTACTGTTATTTATTTCAAACATTATGTTAATTATTTCTAACTCAATGTTAGATATTGTTAACATTGAGGTATATAAAATTTACTAAAAAATTTAATTTAAAATTAAAAAATAAAAAATAAAAATCCGAAAACAAATACTACATTCCAAGTTTTTTTGGAAGTTCTTCTTTTGTAATTTCAACATATGAATCTTTGGTCATGCACGTAGGACATGGATTTGGAGCTTTTTTACCCCAGTGAATATCCCCGCAAACTTTGCATTCAAAAAACTTTTTATCCATAATTTATCCCCCAATTATCTCATTGAATATACCCCGTAAGAGTGTATTATTACTGAAATTAAAAATAAAACCCAGTAGTGGCAGTGATATTTAAAAATTATCCTGTAAATTTTTAGATTAATAATAGATTTTGGCAGTGAATTTCTGCATCTGCAAGATAACAGTATTAGAATAATAAATAAAAAATTAGTAAATCCCGTATAATAAACCAGTTTAAATGCAGTTTCTGGCATCATTCTACCACTTCGACAGTTCCTTTCATGTATGGATGTGGTATGCAATAATAATCATAAGTTCCTGCTTCATTGAATGTATAATTCCAAGAAATTCCTTTTGAAAGAAGTCCTGAATCAAATACTCCTTCATTTGATGTTACACTATGCCTCACACTATCTTTTTGAATCCAAATAACTGTTGCCCCAACTCTCACAGTTATGCTTGAAGGTTTATATGAAAAATCTTCGATTAAAACCGTTGCTTCGTTTTGCGCTTCAAAATTCGTAGATGTGTCAACAGGTGATTCCATTTGGCATCCTGCAAAAATAATTGTAAAAATTATGGATATTGCTGCAATATATTTGTGCACAACAACCCCTCCAAAAACCCCTAAAAAATAATATTTTTAAAATACTATAATTAATTTTTGATACTATATGCCCCTTTTAAAATTTAAACGTTAATCCCACCTAAAAATTACGTAATAACTGATTACTTTAAATTTTAAGATTAATAATAATTATAATTGAAAATCTATTTTATTGCACTTTTTTTACCAAATTTATGTTTAAACCGCGTATTTTATACAAATATACATTATATTTTTTTATTTTTTAATAAATAATGTTATAAATTAGTTATTAAACTATTAAAGTGTTATAAACGTTTTTTAATTAATTTTAAATATTATAAAACGGATAAATCTAATTGTAACCACGGGGGTGAATTAAAAATGATTAAGATTAGTTATAAACCATTAATAGCTTTGGCTCTCGCAGTAATGATGAGCTTAGTTGCCGTAAGCGCTGCTCCTACGGGGGATCAAGGCAATACTAGATACATAAATTCTTCAGGCGAAATAAATGATTCTGGGAAATATCTTTTAATGAATGATATAACTGGGCCTATTATAATTACTTCAGATGATGTTACATTTGATGGAAACGGATACTGTATCAGTGGTGACAGTTTTGGAGTATATTTAATAGATTGTAAGGGGGCAACTGTAAGAGATACGACAATATCTTGCCAACTTGCTGGAATAGTACTTCAAAATGCCACAAACTGCATGATAGAAAAAAATAATGTGACTGGCTGTTACCATGGAATAGCATTACTGTGCGGGTCTGATGAAAATAAAATAATTAACAATGATGTCTGTAATAATAACCTCGGATGTTACGGGGGTGGGGGAATCTTAGCACTGAGTTGCGATTGTGACGGCAACAAAATACATGCAAATACGGTACTGGATAATGGCTACTGGTATTTCACAAGTTGGTGGCCCGACTTGGAGAAAGAATTTGTGCCCAATGACATTTCCCTTGATGAAGAAGTAAATGATATAAGCGGAAATCACGTTACACCTGAAGAAGAATAATATAAACATTTTTTCCTTTTTCTAATTTTTAAAATAACATAGGCTTTTTTGAAAATTTAAAATTTGGTTATATTCCCCATTTCAAAATATAGTTTAAATAGGGAGCATTAATATAAACGGTGTTATAAATGGAATTAAAAGCGTCAGTATAAACCCGTGAACAAATGAAAGAATCATTATGTCTTTTCCACCAAATTTAACAATTATGGGAAGTGTCGAATCCATACTGGTTCCACCACCAATAGTAATTGCCATATCTTTTGGAAACTTTTTTATCACGAATGAATAGCCGATAATTGTTAAAACTTCCCTTGCAAGATTTACCAAAAATCCCATTACTCCATAAATTGTAGAATATTCTGCCAAAATTGGGCCGCAAAGACTGTACCAGCCCATTCCTGATGCAATTGCGAGTGCATATTTTAAAGGAATATTTAAAACGATTGATGCGATTATCCCGCCAATTAATGACCCGATAATTGTAAATAAAGGAAGTAATATCCCAAATTTTCCAACTTTTTTAACGCCTCTAAGGCCACTGCTTTTTCCAAGATCAATTCCAATTATCAAAATCTGGATATAGAGCATTATCTCGTACATGTTTCCAAACTCTATTCTATATATTTTTCCAACAATAAATCCCAAAATTAGGGCGATTAAAACTAAAACTGTAAAATTCATCTAAATCTACCCCCTAAAAATACTGCTGTAAGGAGGCTTGTGACCATTACGATAATTGAAAATTCCATTGAAACTACAAACGTTGAAAATGCATTTAAATCAACTTTTCCAGATTCCACACCCATAAAAAATATCAAAAGAAGGAGTGCGAGATTTATCGGTTTTGATAAATCGATTTTTTCAAATTTGCTCTTAAATAAATAGCCGATAATTAAACCCACTATCAAAATATAAATGATATTCATTAGAATCGCCTTCTGTTTTGAAGTTAAGATTATACGTTTGGTCAGATTAGCTTATATATCTTTGTAAAATCAATCAAATACATCTAAATCTTTCAAAGTTTACAAAAAATCTAAAATAAGTTTAAATTCTTGAATACCTAAAGATTATTTATAAAAAAAGCCCAGATATTTCGATAAATCTGAAAATTATAATTTAAAATTTCAAAGGGATTTTATGGAACTTTTCCGGTCAAAAACATGCGCTCTTTGCAAGGGTAGAAAACTGCTTTGTGGAAGGCCAAGGTGCCCGATACTTGAAAAATTCAGGGTTGCAAAGGCAGTTGAATCCAGAATAAATAAAAAGGATATTTTTGGAGCGTCACCGCCTTCTGTTTTTGTTGGAGAATTTGGATACCCGAATGTCAGAATTGGGCCAATGGTTCCCCCCGTAGAAGGGGATACTTCTTTTATGGATGATCCAAGCAAATGGGAAAATGTTACGATCCCAGAAATCATGGAATACCGTTCAATGCTTGTTATGGGCGAAACTAATGCAAATGTATCTGTCAACAAAAATTCAAATTTTTTGAATAATATTCAGGAACTTGCAATGGCAAATAAACCAGTTGATAGTGAAATCGAACTTAAAAAAGCGCCAAAACTCGAATTGATAACTGGCGGATTTACGCCCCCCGTAGGCCCAAGAGAAAGCATGCTGAAATTCAGACTTGCAGAAAACCCGAAAATCCCTCGAAAATCCGATTATATTGTAAATGATGATTTAAAGGCGAATGAAGGGATGATTTCATTATACGACTCTGGTTTTGATGAATACTACATCATAAAACTTCTTTCAACAGGGCTTCTTGGAATAAATAAAAAGCTTGTTCCAACTAAATGGAGCATTACTGCTGCACAGGATTTGCTTGGAAAGTATGTAAAGAAAAAGATTTTAGAAAATAATCAAATTAACGATTATGAAGTTTATTATAAAAATTTCCTCGGGAATCGGTATGCAGTGCTTTTAATTCCTGATATGTACGCATTTGAAATGCTTGAAGTATGGCTTAAAGGATCATTATTCAGCGGTGAAAATTACCAGATTTTAGGGGACTTTGAAGATATTACTGGAATGAAAGGATACGCTGATGAAATAACGGGTGCGTTTTACGCTGCAAGGCTCAGCATTTTAGAATATCTTAAAAAAAGAAAAAAACAATCAAAAATACTCGTATTTAGAGAAATTACTCCAGAATACTATGCGCCAGTTGGAGTATGGCAAATTAGAACCGGGGTAAAACTTGCAATGGAAAATAGACTTGGTAAATTTAATGATTTAAAATCAGCACTTCTTGAAATAAAAAAATACCTCGATGTCCCGATGAAAGACTATGAAACAAAAAGTAAGATTTTAAAAAGCAATCAAAGGCAGGTTACCCTGGATAAGTTTTTTTAATTGTTTTTAATTATTTATTTCTTTTTTCGTATCCTTTTTCGATTCCTTCGCTTAATTCTTTTGCAAGTTCTTCTAGTTTAACAAGGGCTTCTTCTGAATCGCCGTAATTTTTAATAATATCTACAAAAGCACTTCCAACAATTACTCCATCCGCACCCTGTTCAATCAAACTTTCTGCATGACTTCCTTTTGAAATTCCAAATCCAACACAAATTTTTCCCTTGCAGGTTGTTCTTGCTCTTTTGATAAAATCAAATGTCATCTGTTCGAAAGATTCTCTTGCACCAGTTATTCCAAATGTCGAAATAAGGTACAAAAATTCAGTACTTGCTTCATCAGATATTTTTAAGCGTTCTTCTGGAGTGTTTGGCGCTGCAAGAAATACGGTCCCCATTTCGTGTTTTTTACAGATTTCTCGATATTCTGTTGCTTCTTGTAATGGCAAATCAACAATAATAAGTCCATTTGCACCGGCTTCTTTTGCCTGCATTACAAATGTTTCAATTCCCCTTTTAAATACGGGATTGTAGTAGGTCATCAAAATTACGGGAGTATCTGACTCTTTTCTAAATTCTTTCAATACTTCAAATGATTTGGCAATTTTAAATCCGTTTGAAAGTGCCCGTACGTCTGCTGCCTGGATTGTTGGCCCATCTGCAACAGGGTCGCTAAATGGAATTCCAAGTTCGATTACTCCGGAATATTTATCGAGTGCTTTCATGAATTTCAATGTTGCATCGGGATTTGGATCTCCAGATACTAAAAAACTGACTAAAACTGGCTTATTCATTTACATCCCTCTTTTTTGCATGATGTCGATTACGGTGTTTAAATCCTTGTCGCCCCTTCCCGAAAGGTTTATGACCATTATTTCATCTTTATCCATGTTTCCTGCATTTTCAATCGCATAAGCTACCGCGTGTGATGATTCCAAAGCTGGAATTATACCTTCACTTCTTGTAAGTTCCATAAATGCATTTAATGCCTGATCATCGGTTGCTGATGCATATTCTGCTCTTCCAGAGTCGTGTAAATATGCGTGTTCTGGGCCGATTCCAGGATAATCGAGTCCTGCTGAAATACTGTATGCTTCTTCGATTTGACCGTCTTCATCCTGTAAGAAGTATGAAAGCATTCCGTGAAGAACCCCTTTCTTTCCTTTTGAAATGGATGCTCCGTGAAGACTTGTATTGAGCCCTTTTCCCGCAGCTTCAATTCCAACCATTCTAACGTCTTTATCTTGAATAAATGCATGGAATAAACCAAGTGCGTTACTTCCACCGCCAATGCATGCTACTAAGTGATCTGGTAATCTTCCTTCTTGTTCCATAATTTGTTTTTTAACTTCTTTTCCGATTACGGACTGGAAATCCCTAACAATCGTTGGGAATGGATGCGGACCCATAACAGTTCCAATTAAATAGTGCGTATTTTCAAATGTTGCAGTCCAGTTTCTCATTGCTTCGTTTACAGCATCTTTTAAAACTTTTGAACCCGTGTCAACAGGAGTTACCTTTGCACCGAGAAGTTTCATTCGAAAAACGTTTGGCTGTTGCCTTTCAGTATCAAGTCTTCCCATGAAAATTTCGGTTTCAAGGCCAAACAATGCCCCTGCCATTGAAGTTCCAACACCGTGCTGTCCTGCACCAGTTTCTGCAATTATTCTTGTTTTACCCATTCTTTTAGCAAGTAATGCCTGGCCAATTGTGTTGTTAGTTTTATGGGCTCCACCGTGAAGTAAATCCTCTCTTTTTAGATAGATTTTTGCACCGCCGAGCTTTTTGGTCAGATTTTCTGCATAGTAAAGCGGTGTTTCACGTCCTGCATAATTTTTCAAATAGTAGGAAAGCTCATTTTGAAATTCTTCGTCATCTTTTAACTCAGAATATGCTTCTTTAAGCTCATCGATTGCGGGCATCAAAACTTCCGGGATATACTGCCCACCAAATTCTCCAAAGTATCCTTCACACGTCATAATTTCACCGATTTTACATTTTCACAAAATCTTTTTATCAATTCTTCATCCTTTGAATTATTAGCTTCAACTCCGCTTGAAACGTCAACTCCAAACGGTTTTACATTTTTTACAATATCAAATACGTTATCTGGATCGAGTCCACCTGCAAGGATAATGTCAAATTTTTTTGCAATTATCTGGCTTATCCTGTGGTCGTGAGTCTGGCCACACCCTTTTCCAGTATCTAATAAAATTCTATCAACTTCATAAGTTTCAATATCGGAAATAATTTTTTCTGCATCTATTTCAGGTGATTCACTTGTTTCAGGGATTTTAAATGATTTCATAATAAAGCATCCGTACTCATTTTTTATGAAATCTATTGTTTTTTGGTCGATATCTGAATGCATCTGCAAGTAATTCGTATTGGTTAATTTAATAATATTTTCCCATACCAAAACTTCCGACGTTGTTGAAACTGCAAATACCGGAATATTCGATAAATTTACAAGATTTTTTGCTGTTTCAAGACCTATTCTTCTTTTTGAAGCACACTCCAAAATTACCCCCGTAGCGTTGCCGTAACTTTCAACAATTTCGAGTTCTTCTGGGGTTTTTATTCCGCAAATTTTTATGAACATGATTTCTCACTTAATTATTTTTTCGAAGATTTATAATTTTTTGCAAATTTTACAAAATTTTCAATAATTTTTAGCCCTTCTTTTTCTTCAAATTCCGTTAAAACACTTTCAGGGTGAAATTGAACTCCCTCAATTGGTATATCATTGTGCCTTAATCCCATGACGATTCCATCGTCCGTTGTTGCAGTAACAGTGAAATTTTCTGGAACTTCTAAAACTGCCAAAGAATGGTATCTTCCAGCAGTAAATGGATTTTTCACATCTTTAAAGATCCCTTTTGAATCATGCGTTATCAAACTCGATTTTCCATGAACTGGAGGAATTCTTCCAACTTTTCCACCAAATATGTGTGCAATAGTCTGATGACCAAGACATACTCCAAGAACTGGCACATCCATATTTTTTATGATTTCTGGACAGTTTTCAACGTCCCTTTTATTTTCAGGTGCTCCCGGCCCTGGTGAGATAATTATTCCATCAGGATTCAATTTTTTTAACTCTTCAATCGAAATTGTATTTGGAACAACTTTTACAGAATCATAAATCGATGCATAATCTGCCAAATTCCATACAAACGAATCTTTATTATCTATTATCACAATCATTTTGAACACCCAGTGCTTTCATCATTGCAGCCATTTTCCGCTCTGTTTCGTAGTATTCGTTTTCAGGCACGGAATCAGCTACAACTCCCCCGCCTGCTCTAACTCGACAGACACTGTCAATTTCTGCCATTCTGATTCCAATTGCAAGGTCTGCATTTCCGCTGTTTGAGAAGTATCCGACAGCCCCGCCGTAGATTTTTCTTCTTGATTTTTCTATTTCATCAATAATTTCCATTGCTCTGAATTTCGGAGCTCCGGTTAATGTTCCTGCAGGAAATGCTGCCTCTATTGCATCAAATATTGTTGAATTGTCTTTTAATGTTCCAAGAACTTCGCTTTCTATGTGCTGAACGTGGCTGTATCTTACAACGTCAAAAAATCTTTCAAGTACAATACTTCCGGATTTCGAAACCTTTCTAACGTCATTTCTTGCAAGGTCAACAAGCATCATGTGTTCTGCTCGCTCTTTTTCATCTTTTAAAAGCGATTCTGCAAGCTTTTTAGTTTCAGTTTCAGTTTTTCCAATTGGAGCTGTTCCTGCAATCGGATTTACTTTTAATATATTATTTTGAACTGAAGCCATTGTTTCTGGAGATGCCCCAACAACATCCTTGTCAAACTCAAGCAAAAACATGTATGGGCTTGGATTAACGTTTCTGAGATTCCTGTAAAGTTGGAATGCGGAAAATTCATTTTTTAATCGATATTCTCTTGAAGGAACGACCTGAAATGCGTCCCCCGAATAGATATACTCCTTAGTTTTTTCGACCATTTTTACGTAATCATCCAGGTCTGCATCACACCCTAAAACTTCAATTCCTCCGTCTTCTTCTTCGATTTTGAAATTTTTTGCTTTTTCTACAATGTATTCAGCATTTCTTAATTCTTCTGGGTTGTTATTTTCTGAATGGTAATAAAAATTTCTCGTTACATGATCGTAAACATACATATGGTCATAATACCCAAATACTGATGGTTCCTCGATTTTTCCGCCAATGTAGTTGTGAATACAGTCATATGCAACGTACCCAACATATCCGCCGGTAAACCTATCTCCTTTCTGAGTTATTTTGAAATTTTCTTTTAAAGCTTTAAATGGATTGCTTTCTTTTGAAATCGTTTCATTGTCCATTTTGGTTTTATTTCCAATTCTGAGCATATATTCGGGATTTGAAGAAATATACGTATACCTTGCATTGATCTGTCCTTTAGCTCTCGATTCGAGCATTACGGGATATTTTCCCTCATCCCTTAAAACTCCGTAAAGTTTTAACGGGTTTACATAATCCAATTTATACATTTCTTATCTCCTCAAGTTTTTTGAGAACTTTTCCGGATTCGATCGCTTCTTTTGCAATTTCAACACCATCTAAGAAATCGGAAGCATTTTCAGAAGTATAAAGTGCTGCCGCAGCATTCATCAATATAAAATTCCTATCTTCATTAAGTTTTCCAGAAAATACATCGATTAATCTTTTTGCACTTTCATCGGGGCTTTCACAAGGCATTATTTTTGCGTAATCTAATCCAAAGTCCTTTGGAGTTACTTCATAAGTTTCAAATTTACCATTATATTCTGTTATCTTCGAAGTTCCATTTGGAGTTAACTCGTCAAGTCCATCACCATATAATACAAGCGCTTTTTTAATGCCTCCAACTTTTGATAACGCGATTGCAACGTTATCCAATAAATCTGGAGAGTTTACTCCAAGTATCTGATATTTCGGGTTTGCAGGATTCGCAAGAGGCCCTAAAATATTAAATATCGTTTTTACTTTCAGTTCATTTCTGACAGGCATTATTTTTTTGAGTGCGGGGTGGTATTTTGGAGCAAATAAAAATGCAAAGTTGGTTTTATCCATTGATTTTTTCGCGTCTTCAGGAGTTTCTGGAATTTTACAGCCCAATGCTTCGTAAACGTTTGCAGAACCACTTTTTGAAGTAATTGAAACGTTTCCGTGTTTTGCAACTTTTGTAAAACATGAAAGAATTATTGAAACTGCTGTACTCACGTTTATTGTTTTTGAGCCATCTCCACCAGTTCCACAAGTGTCGGTAACTTCCCCAAGATCAATCTTTACTGCATTATCCCGCATTGCTTTTGCAAATCCTGCAATTTCGTCAGCAGTAACTCCTTTTGTCTGTAAAGCCACCAAATAAGCTGCTATTCTCATTTCACTTTCATTTAAAAGCATGTTGAATAATTCGTATGATTCTTCAAATGATAAATTTTCTCGTTCTATTAGTTTGTTTAACATTATTTTCCCCCAACAAAACTTTTTACGAACTCTTTTTGGTTTTCGGCTGTCATGAATGATGTTCCAATTAATGCAGCATCTGCGTATTTTAATGCTGTTTTTAAATCGGTTAAATTGGCAATTCCACTTTCACTGACAAGTATCCTATCTTTTGGAATTAAATCTGCAAGTTTTTCAGTTAATGAAACTGTTCCATCATCGAGTTCCAATTTTGAAATATCCCTATTGTTTATTCCAATCATTGTCGTATTCGTAGATTTGGCAATTTCAATTTCTTCCCTGTTGTGTACTTCAACAAGTGTATCAAGCCCACATTCAAGTGCAAAATCTACAAATTCTGCTGTTTTTTCTTTCAATAATCTTGCAATTATTAAAACGGTGCTTCCCCCAGCACTTGCTGTTTTTTCGATTTCATCTTTTGTTGTTAGAAAATCTTTTCTTAAAACTGGAAGCTCGGTGTTTTCACAGATCTTTTTAAAAATATTAAAGTTTCCGTTGAAATACTGCTTATCTGTAATATATGAAATTCCAACTGCTCCAGCTTCTTCATATATTCTTAAAATATCCATTTCAGATCGTCCTTTCAACAAATCGCCGTATTTTGGAGAATGAACCTTAATTTCCGCAATAATTGGGTTTTTGTCGAAATTTTTTATGGCATTTGCCTGTTTTTTAAAATTTATAGCCATGATTACCCTCTAAAATTTAAATCTTGAATAACTTGATAAACCGTGTAGTCGATACTTGGAATTTTTATATTAATCCGTATTGTTAGATATATTGATATTAACTATACTGATATCTTTAAATTCTTGATAACAACTGCAAAAATACTAATTAAACAGACTATAGCGTCCACTAACAAATTACACAGTGATTACTGCCACCACTGGAATAAAACAACACATTCAAATGAACTTAATTTACACAATGATTCGACTTTTATTTCCGACTGTTCCGACCTATACGTCACATTTACCACCGTTCTAAATTTTACATTATATAATATGTTTTAGAAAGATTATAATATATATATCTTCCCATTAACCAATGTTGCGAAGGGCTTTCCTTCAACGGTTTTTCCTTCGAAGGGTGTAAATTTAGCCTTTGATTTAAAATCTTTAGCAGATATCTTGTATTTTTTATCCATATCGATGATACTCATATTTGCGCTATTTCCAACTTCAATTTTATTATTTATCTTGAAAATTTCTGAAGGATTTTTTGATAAAACTCTGTACGCATCAAAAATCGAGATCTTTCCTTCATTTACTAAATTCATAATCAATGGCACCATTGTTTCTATCCCTGGAATTCCTGACGGGCAGTTTTCAACAGAATTTAATTTTTCATCGATTAAATGTGGTGCGTGATCCGTTGCAACAATATTAACTATTCCGTCAACAATTCCATTTAAAAGTGCCAAATTATCTTCTTTTTCCCGTAATGGAGGATTGAATTTTCCAAATCCCTTTAAATCTTCCGCCATTTCACAATTTAAAAATAAATGGTGAGGACTAACTTCAACAGTGATTTTAACGTTTTTAAAAGTTTTTTTAGCAGTTTTTATTAAATCCAGTGCTTCTTTAACTGAAATATGGCAGAAGTGAACGTGCGGTTTATTTTTACTTTCATTATCGATTTTTTCTAAAACATTTAAAACTTCTTTAACTGCTTCAATTTCACTTTCTCGACTTCTAATTTTACAATGATTTTCAAAACTATTTAATTGATATTTTTTGGAATTTTCTAAAATTATGTTTTTATGTTCTGCATGAATTGCAAAAATTTTATTTTGGTCTAAAATTTCTCTTAATTTTGAATAATCGCTGATAAAAAGGTCGCCAACGGACTTTACCGTGAATATTTTGTAGACTTTTGCTTCTTCAACAGTTTCTAAGTAGTTATTTTCAGTAACTCCATAAGCATAATATAAATTTATCTTGCTTTTTTCGTTTCCTTCGTTCATTTTTTTGTAAAATATTTCTTTTGACGTTACAGGTGGCGTGTTGTTTGGCATATCGATTGCATAAACAATTCCCCCTGCAATTGCAGCTTCACTTCCGGAAACAAAATCTTCTTTTTCAGGATTTCCCCAGCGAAAATGAACATGAGAATCGATCATACCTGGAAAAACATAATTTCCTTTTAAATCAATTATTTCGCCAGAATAATCAATATTTTTTTCAATTTTCTGAGTTATCCCATCTTCGATTAAAATATCCGATTCAGTTATCTTATTGTCAGACACAATTTTTCCATTTTTTAAAAGTACCATTTTTCTCACAACACAAAAATTTAATCTTTCAAATTTTCGATAAGATTTTCGATATCTTTGGGAAGATTTGATGAAAATTTCATTTTTTCTTTAGTTATTGGATGAATAATGCTTAAAATATGCGAATGAAGAGCTTGCCTATTTATTAAATCGGAAATTTCCCCATAAAGAACATCGCCTATTATTGGATTTCCAATATTTGATAAATGCACCCTTATCTGGTGAGTTCTGCCGGTAAGTAAGTTTATTTCAAGAATTGATGCATTTTTGAGTTCTTCGATTACTTTGTATTTAGTTTTAGAAATTTTTCCAACATTAGATAATTCTCTTTTTATACCGTCGTCATTTAAATCGATTGAATCTTCAATAATTCCTTCTTTTAAATCCAGATGCCCATTTACTACCGCAATATATATCTTTTCCAAAATTCCTTCATCCATCTGTTTTGCAAGATGTTGATGAGAATATGGATCTTTTGCAATGATTAAAAGTCCAGTGGTGTCCATATCAAGACGGTTTACAAATCTTATTTTGTAGTTTTGATTATTTATTTTCTGGTGATTTGAAACTGCATTTGCAAGTGTTTTTGATAGTACATTTTTAGTAGGGTGAACAACCATATTTTTTGGTTTATCGACGATCAATAAATCGTCATCTTCGTAAATTATATTTAGGGCTAAGTTTTCGGGATCAATAGTATTGATTCCACAATCAATTTCAACAGAAACAGTTTCATTTTCTTTTAATTTTGATTTTAAGGAAATATTTTTTGAATTTACAAAAATTTTCTTTTCTTTGTCAAACTTTTTTATCATTTTATTGGAAAGTTCAAAATTATTCCGTAAAACATCGATTAACTTGTGTCCAGCAATTTTTGAATCAACAACTAATTTTAAAACATTTTTTTGACTTTCCATTTGAAATCACTGTTTTTTTAATTAATTTTTCATTTTATAAATTATAAAAAATCTAAAATAAAATTGTGTAAAAATACTTTAAAAAAGTTATAAGTTATATATTATAATTATTTGTGGGTTAAGTAGCAGGTGTATCCATTGTCTTCTTTTTCGTCAACCCTTACAAATCCAAATCTTTCAAACTGGACAAAATCATCTTCGTTTACAACTGCAAAATCTTTTTCTGCAAATCCTTCGATTTTTTCAGCATTTTCATCGATAACGGTTACAGGAATGCTGTCTTTTACAGGAATCCAGTGTATAATACTTGCTTTATTGCTTTTTGCAACTGCAAGGTCATCACTGTCATATTTTGCATATATAACATCATTTTCAATTTTTTCAATAACAATATTAAATAATTCCATTAATCGGTACATTGTTCCAACTTCAAGGTCATCTGAAACGTATATCTCGCCATCAAACAATAATTCCCTGTTGCCAAGTTCATTTCTATCAGGATGCATTCTAAGATCAATTTTTTTGCTTTCTGCACCGGAAATTACTAATTTTTTAGGACTTTCGACAAAGAAAAATCTTCTCGCATCTTTATCAATTATGTCTTTATTTGCCGCATAGAGGTTTTCCCATGCAAATCTAACATCTGCTTGTTTTATTCCAATTTCAACCATTAATTTATAGAGTGCTTCTGGCCTTATTCCTCTTTTTCTAAGTGCCCTCAATGTTCCAAGCCTTGCATCATCCCAGCCTGAGTATTCTCCGCTTAAAATTCCTGCGTGCATTTTTGAAGTACTTAAAACAGGTCCTTCGATTTTTAAAATTCCGTAGTGAACGTATTCCGGAATTTCCCATCCAAAGTAGTTGTAAATATATTCCTGTTTTTCGGTGTTTACAATGTGGTCTTTTCCCCTTAAAACGTGCGTCATACCGAGCAAATGGTCATCAACAGTTACTGAAAGATTCATTAATGGATATACATGATATTTTGTTCCATTTTTAGGGTGAGGTGTTCTTTCAATTCTAAATATTGGAAAATCCCTGATTGATGGGTTTTTATGTACAATATCAGTTTTTAACCGTACTGCAACGTTTTCAAGCTCGCCAGCAAGCATTTTTTCCCATAATGCAATATTTTCTTCTGGAGTTGTATCCCTACATTTGCAAGGAATTCCCTGTTCTCTTAAATTTCTAAATTCTTCTGCATCACAGTCACAAACGTAAGCGTGCCCCATTTCAATTAATTTTCTACCGTATTCGTAGTAAATTTCAAGCCTTTCTGACTGAACAATTACTTCGTCGACTTTTACTCCAAGCCATTTTAAATCTTCTTGAATCATTTCATAAGCTTCTGGAAGAACTCTTTTAGCATCGGTATCTTCAAGCCTTAAAACCAATTTTCCGTTGTATTTTTTTGTGAAAAAGTCGTTTAATACGGATGCTCTTGCGTGTCCTATATGTAAAGGTCCTGAAGGATTTGGTGCAAACCGCATTACAACATTTCCTTTAACGTTTTTTAGTTCAATTTCTTTTCTTTTTCTTTCCGTTTTTTGACCGAGCCCTTCTGGAGCAAGTTCATCCAATTTTGCCTGCTGTTCTTCAAGAGACATTGATTCTATTTCTTTTACAACTTCTGAAATAACTTCATTTAATTCTTTAACATTACTTCTTAAATCGGGGTTTTCTCCAAGAATTTTTCCCATTGCTGCTTTTGGATTTGGTTTTCCCTTAAATTTAATCGAATTTTCAAGTAAATATGCCATTACAGTATCTTTCATAATTATCACTGTTTCTAAAATCCTTTTCAAAAATGTTCTCTTAAATGTAATGCCGTCTCGCTTAAAAAGCTTATCGATTTTAAATATTAAAAATAAATCTAAAATAAAATGCTTTGAAAATTAAAAAAACAAAACTGAAATTAAAATATTATTCAAATATGATTCCAACAGGGCAGTGGTCTGAACCCATAACTTCCGACATTATAAATGCATCTTTCAAATTATCCCTTAAAATTTTAGAAATGCAGAAATAATCAATCCTCCAGCCTATATTTTTTGATCTTGCATTGAACCTGTAGCTCCACCACGAGTAATTATCCGGTTCTTTGTTAAATTCCCTAAATGTATCTATAAATCCAGAATCTACAATATTATCAAACCCAATTCTTTCTTCTGGAGTGAATCCTGCATTTTTTACGTTGTTTTTAGGATTTTTTAAATCGATTTCTTTGTGTGCGACATTTAAATCTCCACAAAATATCACGGGTTTTTCATTTTCAAGCGTTTTTATATAGTTTAAAAAATCTTGATCCCATTTTTGTCGATATTCGAGCCTTGTAAGGCCCCGTTGTGAATTTGGGGTGTAAACATTTATTAAATAGTATTTGTCAAATTCAAGGGTAAGTACTCTGCCTTCACCATCATGTTCAGTGTTTTTTATTCCCAAAATAACATTGTTTGGTTTTATTTTTGTAAAAATTGCGGTTCCAGAATAACCCTTTTTTTCTGCATAATTCCAGTATTGAAAATAACCATCAAGTCCAAGCTGGACCTGTCCACTTTGCACTTTTGTCTCCTGTATGCACATTATATCTGGACTTTCACGCTCTAAAAAATCCATGAAACCATTTTTCAAACATGCACGAATCCCGTTTACATTCCACGATATCATTTTCATAAAATAAATTTATGTTAAAAAACTATAAAATAGTATAATATTTCAAAAAATAGCTTAAACAGAATATCGTGAATAATAAAGAATAAATTGGTAATATTTTTAATAAATTCCGTTTTGTTATGGTTTTGTAAAAAATTATTTTTGATTGATTCAGATTTGAAATTATTTCGAGCGGATAATTTAAATATGGGTCTTTGGATATACTTTGACAATTTGAATTTTATATAAGCATAGAGTTTAAAAACGAGAATACCATATTATATGGAAAAGGTATCCTAAGGTGGAATTTTGAAAAGAGAGGATATAAAAAAGGTAATGATTTTGGGTTCAGGCCCCATTGTTATCGGACAGGCTGCGGAGTTTGACTTTTCTGGCTCACAAGCTTGTAAATCTTTAAAGGAAGAGGGAATTTATACAATTTTAGTAAATTCAAACCCTGCAACCATCCAAACTGATACAAATATTGCGGATAAGGTTTATTTAGAACCATTAACCCCAAAAATATTGGAAAAAATCATTGAAAAAGAACAGCCTGATGCAATTCTTCCAACAATGGGCGGTCAGACTGGTTTAAATCTCGCAATGGAACTTTCAAAACGCGGAATCTTGGAAAAACACGGTGTTGAACTTTTAGGTTCAACTGAAAGCGTAATTGAAACTTCAGAAGATAGAGATTTATTCAATAAAGCAATGGAAG